>CAZKCN010000014.1:0-8920 GCA_964551555.1 uncultured Candidatus Saccharibacteria bacterium
TTTCGCGAACTCAAAACACTCATCCGTATTAGCCGGGTCATTGCAAAAATCCCTGCATTCGGCACCTCGGCATCCTCCCGGCCCGCCCTCTTTGGCGGCTTTTATGAACTTTCTAGCCCGTTCAAGCTCCTCTTTCGGCAAAAGGCCTTCGCGCTCGGCGTGCTCCAAGCAGACTTCCGCGTTATCGGGATTTTCGCAAAAATCTCGGCATTGCTCTCCGCGGCAGCCCCCCGGCCCGGTCTTGCCGGCAAACTTCCGCGCCTGCTCGGCATCATCTTTGGTCATGAAGCCATTCTCTTCGGCGAAGTCTATGCACTCCGATTGATGATCAGCATCCTCGCAGTAAGCGCGGCAAGCCTCGCGGCCCCGGCAGCCCCCCGGTCCTTCAGCCAGAGCCAGCTTCTTGATCCGATTGGCTTCTTCCAATGTCATAAAACCCAGCCGAACCGCGGAGTCGGCGCACTCTTGAATATGAGCCGTGTCCTCGCAGTAAGCCCGGCACTCCTCTTCGCTTCGGCAGCCGCCGGGGCCGCCGTCTTTCAAAACGGCCCGCGCGGTTTCAAGATCTTTCCCGGAAATAAGTCCTTTGCGATTAGCAAACAGCAAACATTCCTCTTTGTGGAGGGAGTCGCTGCAATACGTCCGGCATTCCACCGCTCCGCGGCATCCGCCGGGACCGGTGCCTTTGACAATCTCTTCGGCCTTCTTTATTTCCTGCTCGGCAATCAGGCCGTGGACTCTCGCAAATTCCAAACACTCCTCGGCGTGGAGGGTATCATCGCAATAAGCCCGGCATTTGCTCTCCGACCGGCATCCGCCCGGGCCTGCCGGCGGAAGGTCTTTGGCCAGGCGAGCTTCCTCCTTCTCAATCAAACCGTGCCTCTCGCCAAAATACAAACACGCCTCCTTGTGAGCTAAGTCGTCGCAATAAGCCCGGCAGGCGTCCTTATCGGCGCAGCCGCCTAGTTCGGCTATCGGAAACTCAACGTCAAGTTCGGAATCCGCCGAGACGTCTGCCGAGAAACTCAAAAAAGCGCCGAGAAATATCAGGCTGAAAAGCCAAAAAATAATGATCTTTCGCATATTGAAAAACCTCTAGCTTCGGCCAGCGACTCTTCAGTCAAAAGGATTGATCTTTATACGCTCGTAAGGATTAGCCGGAGCCTTGCTGAAAGGATTGGTGGTCACTTGGTCAAAAACGTTGACCACTTTGGCCGCTTCTCTTTCTGCGGCGCGAACGACCTGCAGGCGCAAGGACTCTTGCCTTGTTTGCTCCTCGGCAGTGCCTTTGGTAAAGCCCTGGGCAAGACCGCTTTTATGCCCGTACCAGTATCCGCCGCCGAGTCCCAAGGCCAAGACGGCAACGATCATCATCAGCCAAAGCTCCGGTTTAGTTTGTTCTTCCATAGGTTAATTCTAGCCCGTGGCAACTTAACTAACAATAGTTTTATCCACATCGGCAGCAATTCTTAATAGACTAAAAAAAACCGCGCACCCGTCCGGCTTCAAGCCGGACGAGCGCTGACTCTGCTTCTTGCCCGGAATCAAAGCTCGGCGCCTATATCACCAAGCTCGCGATCCAAATCATCAAGACCGGTGGCGTTAATATCGCGCTCAATATCGCCCACCTCATCCGACGTGCCTTGTTCTTTAAGCGACATCGTTGCTTCGTCGGGCAGAGCCGACACCGTTTCAGGTGAAGGGACAGAGGGACTGGGCCCGAGAGCCGGCGAGCCGTAATAAGCGTAGTAGTACCATACGCCGGCGGTGGCGGCAGCGAGAATACCGAGAGCAACCCAAGAAGTTTTGTTTATATCCGAGAGAGAAATTTTCTTGGCCGGTTCGCTCTCCGGAGCCGGCCCGGGAGTCGGCTGGATTTCAACCGGACCCGTTGGATTAGTGATGTTGGTTGGTTCCATGATTTTAAGAATAGATTATCAGCGCTATTGGGCCGGAGTGCTGACGGCCTCGGGAGAAACGTTTGGCGCCCCCGACCTTTCCGCCGATCCCTCGCCTATGCCTTTAAGAGCGCGGACGGACTCAATCAACGCGGCGTGAACCGCTTTTATCTTGTCGCGGGTTTGGGCCACCAGCGACTGGACTTCTTTAAATGCCTCTCTTGGGTTGTCCGCGGCGATAACTCCCTCAATCTTGCCCTTGACTTCCGCCAGCGAAGTTTTGGCCTCATTCCAGAGATTCAGAGCCTTATCCAAGGCGGCTTGGGCCTTGGCCGTGTTTCGGCCCCTTTCTTTGGCCTTATCAATGCGCGACTGAATTCTTTCAGCCAGTTTCTGCTGGCGCTCCAGGGCGGCTTCAAAGCGCTTCATCATTCGGTCAAAGTGCCTCCGGATCGTTTCTTTGCGCTTCTCGGTGAGACGCGCGCGGACTTCCTCGCGGCGGTCTTGGATATTTTCTTTCCGCTGTTGAACGTTCTCGCGCACCGCCTCGCGTTCGGCCTTGACATCTGCCTTCCGCTCATCCACTATTGAGCGCTGCTCGTCAAGTTTCTGCTTATTAGTTTCCAAGCGCTCGCGGGCCGCATCGCGGACCGGATCGCGGGCCGGATCAACTTGGGCGGCAGAAGAGAGAGCTATAGCCATAACGAGCAGCCCGGACACCGATAAGCTTGCAAGCTTAGTCTTAAAATTCATAAACGACACTAGAATAAAGATTAAATGAGGATGCTTGCTCGACAAAAAACATCCGTCCTCAACAAATTATATCACATGCCTCCTTGTCTGCGAAGACAATATCCACAACTGCGGAGAGTTTGAAGCCCCTGGCCTCAAAAGGCGCTTAGAGCTCGTCAAGACTCCTCCGCCAAGAGCAGAAAGGGCAGGAAGAAGAAGGCAGAGGCATATCTTTTTCAAGAACGCCAATGCCGCGCTCAATCCTGCCCATTGCGGCCAGGGGATCGGTGTTAAGGGTCTTCACC
Organism: uncultured Candidatus Saccharibacteria bacterium; assembly: GCA_964551555.1. GTDB lineage: Bacteria > Patescibacteriota > Minisyncoccia > Sungbacterales > SURF-37 > CAYNAP01. The sequence goes on from CAZKCN010000014.1 coordinate 2,936, forward strand.
ACCACGGCGAGCTTTAATCCTTCGTGCAGACGATCGCCGTCGTCGGGGTAATAATAGATGAGGTGGCCAATCCCCGAACTCGGTTTTCTGTTCCTTTCCAGCAAGAAAGCATAACTGTCGAGTTGGGCCTGATAGGCCGGGAACATTTCCCGCTCTATTCTAGGATCCGAACTTGAGGTTTTATGGTCTACCGGCGTATAAGTGCGGTCGTCTCGGGCGAGACATTCGTCTAATTTGCCTTTAAAGCCGTACTTGTCGCTGATGGCAGCGAAATACTGCTCTTGAAAGGGATTTTCCAGCCGCCCCTCAATTAAACCCGTTACCAGCGGCGGCAGCTCGCTCCCGCCGCGAAAAGCGTTAAAGTATCTTTTGATCAGGGCGTCAAAGCGATTAGCCAGGCGCGACACTATGCCCTCGGGTTGATATATTCTTTTGTTGTAATACAGCCAGAAACATCTCGGGCATCTATCCATAATCTCCAGGCCGCTATGCGACAGCCAGATTTTCGCGTTGGAGTTTGAATTTGAAAGCATGACACCCAGTATACAAGTTAAGCTTGGAGAGTGGAAGTGCATATTACACTATCTTCTCCACTCTCGCCCCAACCAGCCGCAGTGGCTTCCTTTTTGGATTGCCGCGCTGGTCCAAAAACGGCAAAAGCAGTTTTAAAACCGTGCCGTTAAGCGCGGTTAGCGTTCGGAGGGGTTGCGGCGAGGTTAGCGAGCGCGTACGAGTCTCGAAATCGGCGAAGCGCACCGTGACTACCACGGTACGGAACGATGTGAACCCTTCTCTTTGGAAGCGCCGGAAGACTTGATCGGCAAGCGCGCGAGCGCGATCGAGAATAAAAGCCGGGTTCAGAGCATCTTTCTCAAACGTCTCCTCGACGCCGATGGATTTCTGCACCCACTTGCCGGAGACGGGACTATCGGAAATGCCGTGAGCTTTTCTGGAAAGATCAATCCCCCATTTATCAAACCACTCCGCCATCTTACGAGGCCCGGCCTCGTAAACGTCGCGGACTGTCTTGATCTCCCTTTGCTGCAAGGCAGTTTCTGCTTTCGGCCCTACTCCGGGAATAACCCGAACGGACAGCGTGGCTAAAAAGATCTCAACTTCGTCCGATCGGACGATGGTGAGTCCGTCGGGTTTTTGGAAATCCGAGGCGATTTTGGCCACGAGCTTATTCGGCCCGATGCCCACTGAACAGATCAACCCCTCCTGTTCTAAAATAATGCGCTTGATCTTCCGTGCACGCGTTTCAGCCTCATGCCAAGGGTCAAATTCGAAATTCGAATTTCGAAATTCGAATTTCCACTCAAGGTATGCCTCGTCCACGCTCGCCTGCTCAAAAGCATCGGCCTCGGCTTCAAGAATGGCCATCACCCTTTGCGACACTTCGCCATAAAGCGCAAAATTGCCGGTGAGAAAAACCGCCGCTTGTTCGCCGCGCTTTTTTGCGTCTTCGGCAAGACGCCAAGCCCGCGAAATGGGCATAGCTGACTTTATTCCGTACCTTCGCGCCGCATAGTTTGCCGTGGAAACAACGCCTCGCCCCTGCCCGTCTTTGGGATTCGCCCCGACAACAATAGGCTTGCCGTGAAGATGCGGATTATACCGCTCCTCGCAGGCGGCAAAAAAAGCGTCCATATCAAAATGGGCAACGATTCTCATTAGGGCAAAGTATATGCTACTTTAAAGGCATAGCCACGTTCTCAATGGGCCCAAAAATAAGAAAATTACTCTCATGGTCCGGGGCTAACGCCAGAATCATCTTCCTCGGCTCGGCTGTTTTCATTGTTGCCGCCCACGCCGTCACTTACCCCATGGCAAGAAAAATGGAGCAGCTCTACCGCAATCAGCCATCCGTAATCGTTACCGACCGGAGAGGCCGGGAAATAATCATAACCCCTAACGTCAAAGGCCACTATGCGCGCGTTGAGGAGAAAATACCTCCTAGATTCAAGGAACTGCTCATCCGCAAAGAAGACCGCTTGTTTAAGTATCATCTTGGAGTTAATCCTTACAGCATCGCGAGGGACGGACTCGGCTACTTGACTCGCGGCCGCTTGAAGGGCTCAAGCACTATCACCCAGCAGTTGGCAAAGATTCTTCTCGGCAATGAAAACCAGCGAAATCTCAAAAACAAATTGAAGGAGCTGGTTTACGCTCTGGCTCTGGAACTCCACGCATCAAAGGAGGAAATTTTGAATATGTACGCCAACAGCGCTTACTTCGGCAACCGCGCCGAGGGGCTGGGTCAAGCGTCGCGGTTTTACTTCAATCTCCCGCCGGAACTTTTGGGCGACAGCCAAATTTTGGAGTTGCTTGCCGCGCTAAACAGCCCAACCGAGGGCTATCCCGGAAGATTATCCAACCGCCGCCGCGCCGCGGGTCTCGGCCAAGCTTTCGGCCTCGACATCAAAGATGAGGACTTCACCAAGCAAACCGCGATTGAGGCGAAGGAAAGTTTCAAAGCCGAAGTAGAAACGCCGTTTGAGATTAAATCTCTCGGCATAAAGTTTCAGGCGAGCTCGGCGCTGACCATTGATCAAGAGCTGACCGCGAAGCTCCGCCAAGTCCTCAAGAAAAATCTTGAATTGCCTTCTTTCGCCACGGCCCAAAACGGTGCGATAGCGGTCATTAAAATCGGCGCGGGCGAAGAACCAAACGAGCTTCTGGCCCTCGTCGGCTCTCCCAACCCCGAGCTTGACGACAAGGGCTTTAAGACCAACATGGCAATAAAGCCGCGGCCCATCGGCTCAACGGCTAAACCCCTGATTTACGCCAAAGCCTTTGAACGCGGGGCGAGACCCTATACTTTAGTTGAGGACCGCGAATACAAATACGCTATCGGCACCGGTTTTGCTTTCTATCCCAAAAACTTTGACGGACAGTATCGCGGCACAGTCACTTTACATCAAGCCCTGGCTAACAGCCTTAATGTCCCGAGCGTCAAAACGCTGGAGTACGCCGGCCTTGAAAATTTCTACAAGTTCCTTGGCGAAGACCTCGGCTTCAAACCAATTCAGCCGCTTGAATCCTACGGGCTCGGTATCGCTTTGGGCGGCCTGGAAATGGATCTTCTGACTCTCGGCAACTATTTCACCATATTCGCGAACGAGGGCCGCCTGAAACCTCTTAAGATACGCTCCGGCGCGGATGAGCCTCTTCTTGTTCCTCCGCAGTCTTCCGGAGTAAAACAACCTAAGAGAGTCATCGCGCCGGAATTTGTTGAGCTCGTCAACAAAATTCTCACTGATCGCGAAACGGGCATAGACCAATTCGGCCTCAAGAGTAACCTGAACCTGGCCCAAGGAGTATATGCCGTAAAAACCGGAACCTCGCGCGATTTCCATGATAGCTGGAGCATAGGCTACACTCCCGACTTCGTCGTCGGCGTGTGGATCGGCAACAGCGACAACACGCCCATGCACCAATTCTCCGGGCAGGCCGGAGCGGGGAAAGTATGGCACGAAGCTATGGACATTCTTCTCAATTCGCCCTACAACCTTAAAACGGACTTTGTTTTTAAGGCCATCAAGGAATTCCGGGAGAGCGGAACAACCGAATATGGTCTCGCCGGAGACGACTACCGCGCAGTTCGCGGGATCATGAGCGAGAAAAAGCTGATCACGTCGCCGCACGACGGCGATGCTTTCTTGTTTGAAAGCGGGATAGTTATTCCGCTGGAAGCAAGGGAGGCCGTGAGATGGACGGTGAGCCCCGTTAGAACGGACGCCTCGCGAACCCCCGACGGGAGCATTATGCCCTCATCGGTGGATCCCATAATCCCCGGAAGTAGTCGGCAACGTTCTAACGGGGTGAACGGAACGGCGTCAGGAGAAGACAAAAAAATTTCCTGGAAGCCGCCGAGGACCGGAACGTATCGCATAAGCGCCACGCCCAAACTCGGAGAAGAGCAAGAGATATTTGTGGAGGTTAGGGACGAGGAATAGCAGCCCTAAAAACCACACTTTAGAATATGCCGCCGGCTACTTGGCAACTATCTCGAAATATCCTCCTCTGGTTCGGCCGAAGTTTTCCGGAAAATACATTTCGCTTGCGACCGCGGGAAGATGCCGATACTTGCCGGGGATGAGAGCGCGCGCGTAATAGTCATAGCGGTAAACGCCGGGCGCTGTCCGTTCCTTGAAGAGAAACAGGCGATCATCGTGTATCTCGTCGGCGTCCGGCCAAAAGAGCGATGCCTGCGGCGGCTCGCTATCCCCCTCGTCGTCGTAAGAAGTTCCGCCAAACCATCCGCCGAAATCTAAACCAAGGAAAGCGAGGATCGGCCGCGCTCCCGCCGATATTCCGGCAAAAAGACCAAGTGATTCATTCTTTGCGCTCAAGCCCCCGCCATAATCGTAATTACCTTCATAATAGCGGATATCGTCTTCATCCGACGGTCTTAAAGTCTTATCTTCGGTGGCCAGCCGGAAATTAACAATCTCCATGCCCGCGGGAATGAAATCCTCAACGGCCACGAAGTTGCGGGCCTGCGGCACGGTTATGGAGAGACGTCCTCTCAAGACCTCGCCCTGTTTGGCTTCCTCCACCGGACTTTCCATTTTCTTGTCGTCAATCCGGTAGAACGCCCTCGACACCGCAAAGCCCTCGTCGCGCGGCGGTATTTGGTCAATGGGCAAGTAATACTTGAGCGAGAGATCGTAGTAGTAGCTATTCGGCAGGGCGTTCCTGTTTTCTTTGCGGAAAGTCATACCGATAAGTTTTTCCAAACCGAGGCTCTTTAAGGGTATAAACGCTTCAAGCGACTTGAAAATTGACTCGGGCCTGAAGTCAAAACGCGCTTGTTCCTTGCCGTCAAGATCAAGTTTCAGAGAGAACTTGGATTCGGTTTCACGCTTCCACAAAAGAAAGTCGGACATGGCGTCAACCACGGCCGCGGTGTTCGCCGACGAACCCCAAGCGCCGTCTTTGGCGCGGCTCGCAAGAAGCCAGCGGAGAATTTTGTCGTTTACCGGATTTTCGCGGCGGTCGGCAGCGATGGCTTTCAGCAGGAGAGCCGTGTCCTTGACCGGCGTCTCATAGTAATCATAGAAAACGTTCCTGGACATCTTGAGATGCGCGCCGCGCGAATCTATGTCAATGCGATTTTCCAGCGCCTTAAACACATTATCTTTTAAGCTTTCTTGATAGCCATTGGAGAGAAGCATGGCAAGATAGGCGAGGCTGGAGTTGGCAATGTCCTCGCGGATGAATTTGGCATCGCCGGCAAGGGCCGCAACCCTGTTCTTGAGATCGGCATAGCCGGAGAATCCATCCACCCGCGAGAGAGTGTAAGCGGCGAGAATAACATTGTCTTTACTTTGATACAGGATCGGATTTGCGTTTAACTCGCTAACCAAGAATCTTGCCGCGCGAAGAACGGCCTCGTCATCCACGCCGTAACCGGCGCGTTTGAGATCGCTAAGAGTATTGATCATGTGCAGAGTGAGATAGAAATTCGGCTGAAGTCCCTGATAGTAGGCAAAACCGCCTCCCGGCGTCTGGTTTTCGTAAATTCGCGCGAGGCCAATCTTAACGACGTCGTCAACGCTGTAGCGCGCGCCTTCAAACTCCACATCGCGAAGGTTAAACTCGCCGCTGACATTTGGAATGTTAAGGCTCTTTTTGACGATGGCGATTGAACTTAACTTGCTCGCAATCTGTTCACTGCAGCCGTAAGGATAATCAACGAGATAATTCAAGGCGTCGGAAAGGTAAACGGCGAGGGTGGCGCTGGCTTTGGCCTGAACCCCGCCGCGATCAACGCTCACGCCCGCCGGAATGTAGAAATACTCTCTAGCCTCGGATGAAGAAGTGTAGTTTGCGGTAGCTACGGCCTCATAGGTTTCGTTTCTCGTAATGGCGATACTTTGCTCCACGGTGTCCTCGTAGTCTTTATTCTTAGCCGAAACGACAAAGGTGTGACGGCCGTCTTGAACGCTTTCCGGAGCGCGCACCGGGAAGTAAACGGTC
>CAZKCN010000015.1:0-8781 GCA_964551555.1 uncultured Candidatus Saccharibacteria bacterium
ATGGAACGGCTGACAGGAACATTGCATGGTGCGCCCGGCGCGAAAAGGAGGGGGTGAAATGGAGATACCGCAGAGCTTTCGCTCTGCGGAACTCCATGTTCATTTGAAGGGGTTTCGCCCGTCAGGAGTGGTGGTCGCAGTTTCAAATTCTGCCCGCCGGATTTCAAGCTTTGAGGCGGCGTTTTTCAGAATTTCTTCTCTCAAGCGCGCAAACGCCGTGTCGTCAGGTATCGGGGGCGCTACGGCAAAACCAAGGCCGTAATTGTAAAAGATAAGACCGTCAGCAAAAAGTAAAATTAGAAGAGTGAAAACCACCGCCCACCATAAAAAATGAAGGACAGTTTCCACCGAAGCCGAGAAGATCCGGCGAAAGAATTTTTGATCAAAGACGGACAATTTCATAATCCGCTTATGGCACGATCGTTTTTATCTTTATCTTAAGTTCAATGGTCGGCTCGGGAGGGCCTGACCCTCCTTTGGGCGGGGCTGACCCTCCGACCTGAAATCCTGTTCTCGCCCCCGCCGCAGACAGAGACGTCTCGCCGAGCTCAACCAAAAGCGGCAGAGATTCAAGTCCCTTTATAAAAGGCATTATTCCGCGAAAACTTCCTGAAGCTTCTATAGCGTACTCGCGGCCCGATTCAGATTTCACCGCTCCCTCGCGGAGTCCAACTTCAACATTAAAGCGGCGGCCTAAATCCTCCACGCTCTCAAAAAGCGGCAAGGGATTGGCAGGATCGGCAAAACTTGCCTCAACCAGCCGGTGTTCGCGCTCAAGACCGGAAAGGAGGTGTGAAGCCGAGAGAACTTCGCTCCGCGTTTTCTCCAAACCCGCGACCTCCCGGCGGGACTCGACAAGAATCCGCCAACTGGAATAAACGTAGTAAACGCCGAAAAGATAAACGCCGAAGAAAGCAAAGACGGCGAGCGCGGTTACGCCGAAAGTTACCCAAAATTTAGTTTTGCCGTCAAGCGCATTCATGATTATGGCAACGTTATCGTTACCGAGAAATTTATATTGGACTCGCGGATGATGTTGCTGTCAGGCGAGGAAACATGACCGAAGGATTGATCTTGACGAAGAGCAGCGAGAAATTCCAGCATCACCGCCCGGGTCGGCGCGAAACCGGAAATATCAAGTTTTCCCGCGGCGGGATCAAAGCCAAGCGATTCAAGCCGGAGTGTCAACGGCACGTCGCCGAAAAGAGATTTAAGCGTCTCGGAAGTCAGCCGGCGTTTGGCCTCGTGTTCAAGAACCCGGCCGGCAAGTTTGTTGGCGGTGTTAACGCCGAGGAGTTCAGCCGTGACTCCGGCGCGTTCGCTTGACTCGTTCTCAAGCTCCGCTCTGCGCAAAGCTTCACCTCTTTGGAAAAAGAGCAGAAAAATAGTGGGTAAAAGCAAACCGACGGAGATAAGCAAAGAAACCGCAAACCCCGCGCCTAAAGCCGCCACCGCTCGCGTCTTTACGGCGTAGGCCAGGTTCTCTTTTTCTTTAGGCGCCAGAAGATTAAGATTCAGCATTTTGAAATAAGCTAGGGATTAGCGGCTCTGCTCACGGAGGGCCAGCCCAATAGCCGTTGAGTATTTAAGAGAGCTGTTTCTGGGGATAGGCGGTACGACTCCTGCCGGCAACCGCAAGCTGGCAAAAGGATCGGCCATCGCGGTCATCTTCTTTACGGCGGCAGCCACGTATTTTTCCAAACCGATCAAATTGGCGTCGCCGCCGCAGAGCAATATTCGTTCTATGTCCGGGAACGATTTATGGCGTTTGGCTGAATGATCGGCATAGAACCAAAGCTGCTGCTGAATCTCGGCGGTCAAGGATTCCGCATAGCGCGACAAGGCGGTGAAAAGCCGTCCGTCCAAGTAGTTTTTGCTAAGCCCGTATTCAATCTTGAGGCGGCGCGCTTCTTCCGGCGAGACGCCGAGACTGGAAGCAATGGCCAACTCAAAGTCGCGGCCGCCAACGGGAATAGTTTTAGTGAAAATCAGCGAACCCCGGGCGAAAATTATGAAGCTCGTCCGCGTAGTTCCGATATCCACGACAATGAGCGGCTGGTTAGAAAAATCCTTACCAACGACGGCTCGCAAAATGGCCTGCGATTCCAGCTCCAATACCAGCGGTTTAAATCCGGCCCGGCTTATTGCGCCGTGATAGCTATCCACAATATTTTTGGGGAAAGCGATTATGAGCACATCGCGGTGGTCGCTGGCCTCGGGCGAAACGGGCATAAGTTCGTAGTCAAAGTAAATCTCGTCAAGGCGCAAAGGCACCACACCTTCAACTTCCCAGCGAATGGCGTGAGACACGTCCTCGGTCTTGATGTTCGGCAGTTCAATGACCCGGACAAAACTTTTTTCTTCGGGGAGCGAAGCGACGCAGAAACGTTCAGCCACTTTCCTGCCTTGCCCGGTGCGCAGGCCGTCTTTCAACACGGCCGCAAGCTCGTCCTCCTTCTTCACTTCCCCGCCGACGACAACTCCCTCGGGAAGGCTGACTTCGCCGAAGTACTGCATGGCAAAGCCGCCTCCGCGCGGCTTGAGGCGCATGAACTTAACCGTGAGATCGGAAATATCAAGGCCGAAACCCGGCGGATGTAAAACTCTATAGGTGAAGTTTCTGAACATAAGATGGCCCACTGCCTTTCGCTTCTTTACTTTACCTCATTCCAGCTTTGAATTTGCCAGCCGGCGCCCGGCCCGGAGGAAAAGAAAGCGTCAGCTAAGCCTGACTCGTAGGTGATCACCGCGTTGTTATCCAACCGCATGCCGTAACCGGTCGCTTCTTTAGCCGTAGCGTTGTTGGAGAACTTGATAATACCGCGGCTGGCGTAGTAAATGACGCCGGCCGAGTTGTTGTCAACGGTTATTACCTCCTCGGCCGGCGAGTCTTTGGCCGAGAGGAGCATAGTGTAACTGCCCGGCGCTCCCGACCCCTGAAAAGCGCAGTTATTGGAAATGGTTACTTTGCTGTCAGTGAGGATAACGCCGGAATTAGATCCATACAGCGGATCCAGGTTCACTGCGCAATTGTTGGAGAGCTTAATCTCGCCGAGAACCCAAATCGTTCCGGTAACGGTCAGGACGGCGTTGTTGTCCAACTCCAGGTTCCCGGTTATTTTCTTGGGGCCGAGGCTGGCTGTTGCTCCGTTGGTTAGCTTGAAGGTGCCGGCGAGGTCGCACTGCGGCGGAACGCAGGTGCCGCCGGCTTCACCGGCTTCACGCCAATCCTGGATGACGCCATCAGAAATCGGCAACTCCTCGCGCGGCGGGTTTGAAATAATGCAGTAAGCATTGGGACAAGATGAACCATGAACGGTGGCATTGACGAAAAGGTTGGCTTGAGCAGCGCCGCTCATATCATCGCCAACGATCATATTGTCTATCTTGGTATTGATCCCTCCAATCCAGACTTGAAAAGCGAGATCGCCGCCGACATCGGTCCATACCGCCCCGCCGCTACTCCAGTTTGAAGTGCTGCGGCCGGTGTTTCCGGCGTAGCCGTCGGTTGAATCCTTTCGCCAGTTCCAGTGGTTGAGCGCGGAATCCGCTCCGTAATCCAGGACTATCCAGTATTTATTTCCGGCAATAACATCCGGCGGCGAGGCGAAGGAAACATTAATCCATGAGGGAGTTGCCCCAACCGTCGCGCGCGCTATGACGGCACTGGCGATATCCGAATTATTCGGTTTCCCGCCGTTGTCGTTAGTTATGCGCAAAGTCAGATCGCTCGCCGGACTGCCGACTTTGGCTATATACACTGCAGCGCGATTCAGCTTGGCGGATGCGTCGGCGATGAACGACTGGGCGATGTCGCGGTTGCCGGCAACCGTGGCGAAAGTCTGGTCAGTATTGTGGCTTGCCCATTCAACGCTGGGATTTGGGTTTATGCCTCCGGCGACAACGGCATCACCAGTCACGCGCGCCCCATTGTTGCCGATTATACTGCCGTTAGAGTAAATATTGCCATTGACCGTGGCATTATTACCCATAGAAAGCCCGCCGTCGGACACCTGAACGCCATAGAAAAATTGGATGTTGGCCGTAGTAATATTGACCGCGACTTTGGTCTTGCGGATACTCGCGGCTTTGTCGCCGCTCGATTCGACGGTTCTGGTGCTTGAATCGGTAGTCACGCTAACACTGGAGCTTAAACCATCCAGAACAACCTCCTGGCTCGGCAGATATTGTTTACCTTTCACGATGCGATAGATCAAATCCTCTACTCCGGCTTCGGAGAGAAAATAGCTCTGTTTGGCGTTCAAGTCCACGCGGGCCGAGCGGCTTTCGCGAAGGGCCACGGAAGAAAAACTGAAGATGAAGGCGGCGCTGGCAAACAAAAGAAAAAGCACGGTGATCAATAGCGCTTGTCCGCTATGCTCTCCGGCGCGATGGCCGCGGTGGTCAGTCATAGGAATTGCGAAGAACGGCAGTGCCGTAAACGTTATGGGTGGTCGTGGCCTTGCCCGAAGAGGCGGCTAAGGTCAGCTCCACTTTCACCGCCTCGGACAAAGTGCCGTTGGTAAGATGCCCGAAAATCAGCCCGGTCACCGCAACGCCGGGCGGCGTCAACGCTTCGGCCGGAGCAGTGCCATCCTGGATAAAAAGCGTCCCGCCGCTTAGCGAAACGATATGGGCGAGCGGCGGTGATTCCGAGCCAGTGAGCGAGAGGGTCCCCGGCGAAGAATCAAAGACGCTCGCGCCGACATTGACGGAGGCGGCGTCGCGCACCGTGCGGATGACCCGCTCCATAGCCAGTGTTTCCGTGTCCGAAAGCAAACGCACCACCCGGATGGTCGCGAGATAAGTGTTGACCGCGAGGATGGCACTCACCGCCACCACCGTAAGCAAAGAGAGAATGGTCACGTAGATTACAACTTCTATCAAAGAAAAACCCTTCATAGATCAGTTGGCAAAAAGATTAGTCAGATAAGTTGCCATGGTTGTCGAGGCAGTTCCTCCGCGGGTAGCCCACGAAACGCGCACTGTAACCTTTTTGGCGTCAGGATCCGACACCCCGCCGGCAGACACGATGTCGTCACTGGCATTGCGCTTTACTTCGCCGAACACCACGCGGCGATCAAAGATATTATCCACTTTCGGCTGGGACATAGGATCGAGAATCCAGATACCGCCGCTGAATCTTAAATAATAATCTTGTCCTAAAGGCAGTGGAGCTATGTTCGCGCTCCAGCCCGTGTCGCGTATAGCCCGCACCGCCTCAACGCCCTCTTCAGCAAGAAACGCCGCTCTTAATTTTAAACTCGCTTCGTCCACAACGCGAAGGGTAAACCGGCCGATTTCGCCAAGACTAATCAAGACTAGACCCATAATCGCCGCGCCGACGATCGTTTCCACCAAACCGAAGCCGGAAGATTCGTACCGATCCGAACTCTTTTGGCCAGAAAGTTTCATAGCCGGTTAAATAATCCCGCGGGTAAAATTTGAATAACCTTGGTGCTGCTAGCCAGAGTTGAGCTAAAAGTAACCGTTCCGGCGGCAGCCGCCCTTCCGGATATGCGCTCGAAAACGACGCTAGCTGTAGTCGTGGCCAGAGTCAAACCGGAGACGATCACCGATCTCGGAAGGTTGGCCACGATATTATTGGGATCGGCCGGGTTATAGGTAATACCGCTGAAGAGAGTTACGGTAGTTGAGGCGAAGTGGACGCCATACTCCGCAGAATTTTCCGAACCAAGAGTTTTGGAACGAGCCTCGCGGAGAAGCCCGAGCGTTTCATTCACTGCCTGATCCAGATCAGCCGAGCTCCTAAAAGAGGAAAGCTTGCCGAAGACGAAAGCGGCAACGAACAAAAGAATGGTAAAAGCGAACAAGGTTTCCAATAAAGTAAAGCCCCTCCTCGTCCGGCAACGACCATAGCTAGATTTTACTAAGAAGCCGTTCATTTGTCATTAAATAGCCGAGGCTGCTGCAAAAAGTGCGGAGCGCCGCGGCCGGCTGGCCTGGTCAGGGAAGACCGCGGGTTTCTATTCTATCTCCTCCCAAGAAAGCACCGAATATTGATCCGAAGTCAACGGGAAATTCGGCGGCGGAGTATACAGCAAATTGGCATCATAGATGGTGGTTACCGTATTATACCCGGAAATTACGGTAGTACAGGTGCCGCAAGCCACCCAGGCGAAAGCATTGCCGCGCTCATAGGGCGCCGACATGCCATTGAGCGTCAGGGAGTTGCGTAAATACTCCGGACCGCACGCCGAGCGGTAATAATAGCGCTGCGTGCTGCCGTTTTTGGCAATGACCGCGGCATCAACCCGCAAGTTATCGGCGCTTTTCAAGCCGACTAAGAAATGCCTTTGCGCGATTAAACCAATGACGTCCCGGCCATCATAATTGGTGTAAGTCAGGTTAGCGTTGACGATTATGTTGGTGTTCGTTGCGGCCGCCTCGGGGAAGCGTCCGGAGGCAATGGTTAGGCGCGCCGTCTCAATTTGGCCTTCCACCCAAACGTGGTCTTCAACAAATATGACGCCGTTCGCCGGAAAAGCGAAATTGCCAAGCAAATTTTGGTTCTGAACGCTCCACATACCCCAGCCGGATTGATTGTAAGCGCAACCGCCCGGAGTTGGAACCAAGCTCGTCACCCGGTATAAATCCAGAGTATCATCCGGTTTCAAGATAATGCGGTAGCCTTGGGCGCCGGAGTTCGCCAAGTAGAGACCTTCGGTTTGGGCTTTTGATTTAAGCTGTGAAAGATCGCCGCTAAGTCCGGCGAAATCAAGCGCCGGCACGGGGAACTGCCGTCCAGCCAGAAACACATCAGGGCGATCCGGCACAGGATTTGGCGGCGGAGGGTCAAGGGGTGGTTTATGGGTGTGCACTCCGAACTCGTTTCCGCCGCTATGATCGGGGTCGTTAAAACTCTCTTGGGCGCTGGAAACGAGGTTATGCGCCACGCTATCCAGGCGCACGCCGTCATTGGAATGCACCAAGCCGAAAGTTTCTTCACTCGGCCCAAACCACACGAAGGAATTGGAAGCATACGAGTACTTGGCCCATGAGGCAATGCCAAACTGAACTTCAATCTTGCGGCGGACAGCCGAGTCAACATAAACTTCTCCTTCAGAGAGGACCTTGACCAGGGTTGAGCCGACCGGCGGCGGCGTGATGGCAAGAGTGAAGCGGCCGACGTTATTTCCGTCTTTATCGTAATACTCGTGGACATACGGCCCCGGTCCGCCGGTGCCGTCTTGATAATCCTGCGGCGCGTGGGCCAGATGCCAGCGGTAGTATTCGGCTCCGGCCTCGGCAACAGCCAAGGCCTGCTCGCGGTTGACAAGAAGGCGCGAAGCCCGTAATTGCAAGCTTGACCATTGAGCAAAACCGGCGATGAGCATAATAGCTATGGCCCCGAAGACGAGGACTTGAGTGAGAGCCTGGCCGGAAAGGGATAAAACTTGTTTAGCCTTCATGAATGAGCGCCTAGCCAATTAAAGATTAATGATCCTAATCGCTCGCTTTCAGATTGCGAATGGTGGCTTGGGTGGTGAAAGTTGTCGGTCCCGGCGGGCGTGAATCATTGGGGTCAATGACTAGCGTCAGGCGCACCAGGCGAATAGCCGAGATGCTCGGCGGATCGCTTAACGGCGAGCCGGTGCCGTCGTAAGCCGAGTCGTAGTAAGAAAAAATTGACGCCGGGCCGGTTATGTTTTGGGCGATAGCGCTCACTGTTTCACTGGCCGGGACATAGCTCAACGGCGTTCCGCTCGGTTTGATGACTCCTCTTTGTAGGGTGGCACCATCAAGAAAATAACGCAGTCGTTCTTTCAAACCATCGCCGTCTATATCGGAGAAAAAGGTTAAAGAAGAAGCGCTGGCCTGCTCAACGAGATAGCCGCCGACGCTGGAGGGTGAAGCCGAGCGAACTTCGGCCACAAAATTCTTAAAAACTTTGCGGATCTCGGTCTCGCGATCCAGCCCGCCGCTCAAAAAGCGATTCAGCTGGAAGAAATCTTTTTGGAAAGCCAACACGGCCACGGCCAGCAGGATAAATACTCCCAAGCCGACAACGGTTTCAATAAGCGTAATACCGCGAGGCCCCGCGGCCGCGGACCTCACTGCCCGCCGGCAGACAAGCGAGCCACGTTCTTCCGGCGGCAGGATAAACCTCCTTAAGCGGCTAAGCTTGCTATGGACAGAGGGCCGACGCGAGTTGTGATTGGCGGGCTTGATAGCCATAAGCTTATTGACTCATCAGCACTTCCTGCGACTGAAAAGAGCTTGTGATCTGAATATCGGTGTTTTGCCAGGTATAATAGCCGGCGCGCGTAACCGTAAGAGTGTAAGTGCCGCCCGCGAGGCCGTCAAAGAAAACCTGCCCCGGCGGCACGCATGACGAGGTGAAAGTAAAAGATATGTCTGATACATTGGGTGTTTTTTGGGAATCGGCCGTTGACAAGAATACTTTGTAGCGAAGATAGCGCTTGCCGCTATGGTTGGAGAGATCGGTATTCGCGAGAGTATAGTGGCTTGCCGGAGTTCCATCCGGCCCGACGAAATTCCAGACTGTTCCTTCGCTGTTAGTGTTGCTAGAAGCCGCTTGAAACTTAACCGCATCCGGACCGGTTTCCGGCGGCTGATCCTGCGGCTGCCAGGAGATATTGTGAAAATCGCTGGCCGAACCGGTATCAAATGTGGAAGATTCAAGCCATCCCGAACTCACGTAATCTCCGCTGACACGTCTAAGTTTCAACTCTCCACCCGGCCCGGAAGCGGCCTCAATGTTGCCGTCAGAACCAAAATAGCGGGCGGGGTCAATAA
>CAZKCN010000016.1:0-8275 GCA_964551555.1 uncultured Candidatus Saccharibacteria bacterium
CTCGCCCGATAACGCTTCAATACCAGCGCAAGGTAGATCAGAATATTCTGCGACACATGATAAAGCATAAGCTGATCGCAGAGGTGGGGCTCACGGAAGAACAAATCTACGAGCACTTGCATTGCTAAGCAAAACCCGGCCTCAAAAGATGGTCGGTTTTTGACGCTGAGTACTAGGGGAAAGGCTCTTTGACGGCCATCATCGCTCAGAAAACGCTAAATCCCTAAAATCGACCCCTACCAAGATCTCTTTACTAGGGAGAAGGGAAGTCTTGCCTTCAAAAACGTTCCGCCGTAGTTAAAACTATGGCGGACAAGTGTGACGGTTTCACTAGGTAAGGTCCCCTCCAGAGGCGGGCAGGCTACACCGAGGGTGCCAGAGATTATGCGGCACCTAGCCAGTTCAGCTGGCCCTGCCGGGTCCCATCACACGGACTCTGCGGCATTTTGTTCCGAGGCATTGATAGAAGGAAGAAACTGGATTGATTTTTGAATGGGTATAGTGAGTGGGTGAATACTCATGACTCATGATAGCGTTGTCATGCGAATAATTGCGATTATCCTCATTGGTGGGGCATGTTTTGCCGCTAGTTTATTGGTTTTGGCCCTCACGAATGAACGGCAAAATCGTTTTGAAGAGGCGCGTCGCGAGATTGCGGGTAAGTGGGGGAGTCCGCAGGTGGTGGCGGGGCCGATTCTTGCCTTTAGCGGTGGAGATGAGGAGCGCGTGCTTCCAGAAACCTTACGTGTTGAGTCGCGCCTGGAACCAGAAGTTCGCTCGCGTGGAATTTTCAAGTCGGTCGTGTATACCGGAATGATTAAGGTTTCGGGAGAGTTTTTGCGAGAGACGGTTCTTGCAGCCGCCAAAGGAAGAGGCTCAGCGACGTTTTCACTTCCGATTACCGATGCGCGGGGCATAGAAAAACAGTTCACGCTTCGATGGATTAACCAAGATGTTCCGTTTACCCAGGGGTCGGGGGTTGCTTTTGATAATAGTTCGGGCATTTCTGCAGTAGCGCCTCTCGGGGCCACGCAGGAGCGCATTCCATTTTCTTTTAACCTTGTTCTTAAGGGCAGCGAAAGTATTTCGTTTGCGCCGGTAGGGAAAGAAACCGTACTCTTACTTACTTCATCATGGGTATCACCGAAATTTACCGGAAGCTTTTTGCCGGCGGAGCGTGAAATCACTGCGGGCGGATTTCGAGCCCAGTGGCGCGTGTCTTCGTTCGGGCGATCGTATCCGCAGGCATGGAGTGGAACCACTGTTGCACCGCAACAAATCATTGATTCGGCAATGGGCGTTGATCTGCATCAGGAAATCGACACCTATGACATGGTCTTTCGCAGCGTCAAATACGCCATTCTTTTCATTATCATTACGTTTACGGTTTTTTTCTTGTTTGATGTTTTGGGGAAGGCGCGTATCCATCCGATTCAATACCTCTTGATCGGTTCGTCCCTTGCGCTTTTCTACGTCCTGCTGCTTTCGCTCGCCGAGCAGATCGGATTTTTTCTTTCGTACGGTGTTGCAACCACACTCATTGTGATTCTCGTTACGTGGTATAGTGCTTTTGCTCTCGGCAGTAGGCGGCGGGCGATACCGATTGCCGCGATGCTCATCTTTCTCTACGGGTACCTTTATTTTGTCCTTCGTCTCGAGGACTATGCGCTCTTAGTGGGTTCGCTCTTAATATTCGCGGTGCTTGCCGCAACCATGTACCTTACCCGAAACATCGACTGGTTTCTCCTTGGGGAGAAGTAACAATACCCCAAGTCAGCTCAGCTGACCCAACCGGGATCCCTTACCAAGGAGAGGGAAAAGGCCTCCAAAAGCGTTGCAACGGTCTTACTGGATAAGGTTCGCAACCGGGGTTGTCCGTTCGCAATTCGGACGTTCCTTGCGGGCGTTTTTAACTTATGGGACACTGGGGGCAGAATAGACTGTGAGCAGAAAGGAGAATCACATGCTTAGTTTCGGCGCAGCGCCCGCTTGTGCTCGTTATGTGATATGGGGTTTACTGGCTGTCCTCCTGCAATGGGGTGGATACCGAGAGGTAAGTCGTGCATGTAAAGAGCGCGCTTCCTGGAACGAAAAACTGATGAATTGGTGGGAAGGCGCAGGGCCGCTACCGGAGTCACAACACGCCTATCTCATCGCGAGTCTTGACCTCGTATTTCTTCTAGCACTCGTGCTTGGATTCCTAGTCTTCGGCGTGTGGGTCAAGGCGCCGAACAAGCCCTTTTGAGGTTAGGGAATGGGCACGACTCAGCCGTCGTGTCCTCTTTTTAAGCAATGAACGCGGATCAAAAATTAAGAAAGGCGCTCGCGTATTTTCTTGAGCACCCGCATACTCATATATCTTTGGAGGATGCGGTGCGCGATTTTCCGCCGGCATTCATCAATAAAAAACCAAAAGGCGTGCCTTATTCTTTTTGGGAGCTTCTTCGGCACATCCGCTTCACCCAGCGCGATATAGTGGATTTTTTGAAGAATCCGGATTATAAGGAGCCCCAGTGGCCCAAAGGTTACTGGCCAGAGTCCGGCGCGAAGGCGACGCAGGCGGCGTGGAATAAAACAATCAGAGAGTTCAAGAAAGATTTTCTGACCTTAAAGAAAACGGTAAAGAACCTAAAGAACGACTTACTCGCTCCCGTGCCGGCAACCGGAGGCCAGATCTTTCGCGGCGCAATGCAGATTGTTGATCACACCAGTTACCATATTGGAGAATTTATTTTGATGCGCCGCGCGATGGGCATTTGGAAGCGCTAAACTGCGCCGGTTTTTATGGAGAAAGAGCTTAAAATTACTGCGTCCGATAATAAGTTTATTTACGGAGTGCTGCGCGGAGTTCTAAAAAGACCGCTTATAGTTTTCGTGCATGGACTCACCGGAGATAAAAACGAGCACCTATTTTTTAATGGGGCGCGTTTCTTTCAAAGGCACGGGTTTTCCTCTTTCCGGTTCAACCTCTACGGCTGGCAGAAAGACGCTCGGAAGCTGCATCAATGCACTTTAGAAACGCATGCTCTTGATCTTGACCGTGTGATTGACTATTTCCGCAAGAAAGGGATTAAAAAAGTTTTTGTGATTGGCCACAGTTACGGAGGCAGTACGATTCTCATGTCCGAGAAGAAAGATTTTAACGCTGTTGCGTTGTGGGATCCTTCACACCGGTCAAGTAGACTGCTTTCTCGGGCACGCTACTTGAAGAAGTTTGACGGATATTTGGAGTTTGAGGAAGCGGCTTACGGATTCCTCGTCGGGAAAGCGATGGTGGAACAAGCCAAACGCTCTCGCGTGGAAGAAAAAATTATGGACATTCACGCACCGATTAAGATTATTGTTGCGGGTAGGGGTGTGCTGGTGAAGGGCGGGGAGTGGTATTACCGGCATGCAAATAAGCCAAAGGCGTTTGCGATAATTCCGGGCGCGGATCACACTTTTGATGAGAATGGCGCCGAGGAAAAACTTTTTGGAGAGACGCTCGCCTGGTTTAGGAGATTTAGGCAGCTCCCCTAGAGTAATCAATGGGTTTGAGTAGACCAGCTATGCTTAAATATGAAATGGGCAGCCGTCAGCGGCGGGTGGAGAAAAACTAACTCGGAAGTTGAAAGCGCCGTGCGCAAGGAAGTGCGCGCCGTTATTTTACGCGGGGATGGGATTGTGTCGGGCGGCGCTCTCGGCGTGGATTCTATCGCCCTTGATGAGGCGCTTAAACATAATTCAGGCGCGGATCGGATTAAAATCTTTCTTCCTGTCGCCCTGGAAACATATGCCGCTCATTATAGAAAGCGCGCCCGGGAGGGCGTTATCACAGACGAGCAGGCCGAAGGTTTGATTGAACAATTGGCCCGTTTAAAAAACCGGAATTCATCCGCGCTTGCGGAAAATCCTAAAAATACTATCGTAGATAATCGGACGTATTACGAGCGAAATTCTTCCGTGGTGTCCGCCGCCGATGAGCTTCTGGCTTTTCACGTAAGATCGGAGAAAAGCGAGGGGCTTGGTACGCAAGACGCGATTAGAAAAGCTCGGGAGAAAGGAATACCGGTTCGCCTTTTTTCTTTTGACCTCACCAATCATGTCTAACTATGTTAAACACCGAGTGTTTAACGGTTCGGCGCTTTTTTAGAAATCTTCGATGGCTAGAGACAGAAACAAAGCAGTCCCGGCCTCATACCTTTTCCTCCGCAAGGGTGATGAAATTTTGCTTATGCGGCGCCAGAACACCGGCTATTACGACGGCTGGTATTCGGTTCCGGCGGGTCATGTTGAAGGCGGGGAGTTGCCGGTTGATGCACTTCTTCGCGAAGCGAAAGAAGAGTTGGGGATCACGCTTGATAAGAACGATGTCCGACTCGTTCATACCATGTATCGGATCAAGCACGATGAAACCGGTGATAGAGTGGATTTATTTTTTGCGAGCGTGAAATGGAGCGGAGAAATCGTAAACGCCGAGCCGCACAAATGCGGCGATGTCCAATGGTTTTCGCTTAATGCACTGCCTGAAAATCTGGTGCATTATGTGAGAGAGGCGATAAGAGATGTTGAGAGCGGAATTGGCTACTCGGAATTGGGCTCGGATCGCGTCGTGCCAAGTCCGTCAAAGTGATCTCGGTTTTAGTAATGCTTCCGATCCTCTCGCCAAGCTAGAAGCTCATGGTCTAATTCGCGCGAATAGTGGAATAGTTAAGTTGTAATACTTCCTGCGACTGCCTGCGCGCGGTTTTGCACTCGGCGCCTACAGTGATTTCTTGAGGAACGCGCCGAGCCGCTGGTCAAAATCTGGCGGCAGTTCGCCGTGCAGACCATGATCAAAGAAATAAAACTCGGCTTTTGGATTCTCGGCGAACGCCGCGCGGAGGTCTAGAGCGTGAGCGAAGGGGATTTGATTGTCCTCGCGGCTGTGAATTAGGAGTGCCGGGACGGTAATTTTCCTCGCCGCAATTGTGGGCGAAGTTTGTTCCAGAATGTCATCGGCGATGAAAAGCTTCGCCCATATAACCATAAGACCTACCAGCGGATACTTGAGCGGCCCGAGGGCGCGGTAGGCGTCGCGGCCAATGGCGGGAAGGCCGGAGTGCGAGGCGTAGGTGGCTACGGCACCGACACGAAGGTCATTGGCTGCACCAGTGATGGCGATCGCCCCGCCGAGCGAAAAGCCGAATGCGCCGATTTTCTCAAAGTCGCGTGAAGCAAGGTAGTCAACAGCGCGGCTTAAATCGTCCCGTTCGCGGTAGCCGAGGGTAGAATAGTTGCCGCCGCTTGCTCCAAAGTAGCGAAGATCCATGAGCAGGGTTGCGAAGTTAGGATTGAGAGCTTTGGCTATTGGCAAGAGATCGGCTTTCTCCGCGCCGTTGCCGTGAAGCAAAATAATGGCCGGCGGCTTCAGTGCGGCGGGCGGCTTTGATTCAAGATTTTTTGCTGGGATGAACCAACCGGCGAGATCAATATTATCCGCAGCGGTGATTTTCACTTCCTCGGCTTCCAAATCGTAATCCTTCGGTATCCCGCTGATATGTATTTTCGGCGGCCGGGTAACCAGGCAAAAGCTGAACAGGGAAATGGCGGTAAACCCGGCGATAAATATGCCAGCGTAGAGGATCATTTTTCTCATTTCTTCCATTTTAGCTTTAATGCCGAAAAGCCGGAAGTTCCCGCCAGTATTCCGCTAAATTATAGCGAAGCGGGCCGCGTAGCTTACCCAGCAGTTTTCTATTTTGACGTTTTCTATTTGATTTTAAGCCGCTTTTATGAGATGATGGGATGAAACACCGCTCGTATGAAGCAGCAGATGCAAGAACCAGCTTCGGGCTTTTATGGCCTCGGCATTGCTCCGGGTCTGCTTGAAATTCTTGAGAAGCTTGGCTACACGACCCCGACACCCATCCAGCGCCAGGCTATTCCCATCGCCATACAGGGCAAGGATGTGGTTGGCGTAGCCCAGACGGGCACCGGGAAAACGCTCGCTTTCGGTGTCCCCATGATTCAGCGCCTCGCTCAATCCAAGGGGCGCGGGCTGGTTATTTTGCCGACGCGGGAGCTGGCTTTGCAGGTTGACGAAGTTCTGCAAAAGATCGGCCGCTCGCTCGGGCTCCGAACCGCAGTTCTGATCGGCGGCGCTTCAATGAAACTGCAAGTTCAGGCCGTGGCCAAAAATCCGCACATCGTCATCGCTACTCCCGGAAGATTGATTGACCATCTGAATCAGGCGACGCTGACGCTTGAGAAAGTCGGCATCCTTGTCCTTGATGAAGCCGACCGGATGCTGGATATGGGTTTTTTGCCGCAAGTCCGAAAAATTCTTCAGGCCGTGCCCAAAGACCGCGAGACCATGCTTTTTTCGGCGACCATCTCGATGGAAATTATGAAGATCGCGACAGCCAACATGAAACTGCCCATTCGCATTGAGGTCGCGCCCTCGGGCACCACGGTTGAGCGCGTTACCCAGGAAATATTCATTGTCAAGAAAGATGCGAAAAGTCGTCTGCTGGAGAGAGTTCTAGAGGAACATAAGGGATCGGCGCTGGTTTTCACCCGCACGAAATACGGCGCGAAGCGCGTGACGAGAGCCGTTCGCGCCATGGGGCATAGCGCGGCTGAAATTCATTCTAACCGCTCGCTCGGACAGCGCCGCGACGCTCTTGACGGTTTCAAATCCGGCAAGTACCGGGTTTTGGTTGCAACCGACATCGCTGCGCGGGGTATTGACGTCGTCGGCATTGAGCTTGTGCTGAACTACGATCTTCCGGCGCATTCGGAGGATTACGTCCACCGCATCGGGCGAACAGCCCGCGCCGGTAAAGAGGGCCACGCCATATCGTTCGTTCTGCCCGAGGAAGAACGCGAGGTGCGGAGCATTGAGCGGCTCATCAGGAAAAATCTTCGCGTCTCGCCCCTGCCGGAATTGCCGCCGGAACGCAAGCCGATGGAAGCTATTGATGCGAAGTATGCTCGCGAGCGGCCGCCTTTAGGCAACTTGTCCCGGCACCGGCACAGGCCGCCTACAACTTCAGCAAACTTCGCTAAGCGCTCTTTCACTGGTTTGGCCTCAACTCGAAGCCATGATTCCAGAGCAAACTCGCCGTTCCGCCACCGCCGCCCGTTCGCGCGCCGCCCCAGGCCCTACCGAGCTTAGTTTAGAAGATTAGTTAGGGAGGGGAGGTCTATCTTAGTCTTTGTTTGGCTTCTCCTTCAGTGGAGCGAACGTTGCCTATCCGTCCCCGCTCTACGCGCCTTGTCGCCGAGAGGCGGCCACAGTACAGTCTAATTCGCGCGAATAGTGGAATATGCGCAATAGTGTAAAATGAAATGGATGAAAGAAAAAGAACTTGAGCGAACTTTAAAGGCGCTCGCCAATCGGCGGCGGCTGGCCGTTATTCGCTATCTGAAGGCCAACTGTGAAGCATCGGTGGGAGAAATAGCCAGCGCGATCAAACTTTCCTTTCGGGCAACCTCCAAGCATCTTGGCATCCTCGCGGCCGCAAATATCGTTGATAAAGAGCAAAAAGGCCTGACGGTGTACTATCGCCTTGCTCGGTCACTCCCGCCGCCGGCCAAAGCTGTAAGCCGTCTAGTCTAATTCGCGCGAATAGGAGAATAGTTATTGGAAAATAGTTATTAAGGTAATTGCGAAGATGATAAAATGATGATGATGGACGCGGTTCTCTACAAACGTATTTCGCGGCGGACTTACCTTTGCATAGCGGCGGGCATGGTCGCTGTTTTTGCGCTCGCTCTTTACGGGATGGGGCAGGTTGCGATCTGCAAGTGCGGCTATGTCAAACTCTGGCACGGCGTCGTATCAAGTTCCGAAAACTCGCAGCATATCGCCGACTGGTACACTTTTTCGCACGTCATTCACGGCTTCGCTTTTTACGGCATTCTTTGGCTCGCGTGGCGGAAGTCCGGACGGGTCCGCGCCGGCGGATCGGAGGAGAAAAAACAGCTTATCTGGCTTTGGTTTCTGATTGCGCTCGCCGCCGAAACGTCGTGGGAGCTTTTTGAGAACACCGATTTTATCATCAACCGCTACCGCGAAGTTACCATCTCTCTTGATTATTTCGGCGACAGTGTTGTGAACTCGGTCTCTGACGTGCTTTTTATGGCTCTAGGTTTTTATTTAGCTTCGCGCCTGCCGGTATGGGCTGCGGTTGGACTGGTTATTCTTCTTGAGGTATTCGTCGGCTACTGGATCCGCGACAACCTCACGCTTAACATCATCATGCTCGTCTATCCGCTTGAGGGCATCAGAATATGGCAGGGCGGAGGGTAG
>CAZKCN010000017.1:0-1639 GCA_964551555.1 uncultured Candidatus Saccharibacteria bacterium
GCTCGCAAAATCTACCAGAACTTAAAACTTAAAACTAATAACTTACTAACTGTCGCTTGGGATGAGCGCGGCAACATCGGCAAGCGCTACTACGCCCAAGACGAAATCTCGACACCGTGGTGCGTAACGGTTGATTTTCAAACGTTGGAGGACGATACGGTTACGGTGAGGGATAGGGACACGGCAAGGCAGGAGAGGGTGGCAACAAAGGAGCTGGTGAACTATTTTCGGGACAAGCTCGCCTAATTACCAATGTTCAATTTTCAATGAATTTTCAATTTTCCAAGTTTCAATTGAGAATTTAATTATTGGGATATTGACTGAAAATTGAAAATTGGCAATTTAAAATTTTTGCCATGTTCAAAAAAATCACTCTGGAGAACGGTCTTCGCGTCATAACTGCGCCGATGGTTGGGACGAACACGGTCAGTGTTTTGGTGATGTGCGGGACGGGGTCGGATTACGAGAAAAAAGAGGAGGGCGGGATTTCGCATTTTCTTGAGCATATGTTTTTCAAAGGGACAAAGCGCAGGCCCGATCCCGAAGCGATTAAGCAAGAGCTTGACGGTATGGGCAGTCTTTCCAATGCTTTCACCAGCCACGAAGCGACGGGTTATTACATTAAAGCGGCCAAGCATTATGAGGCGGCGTCTTTAGACATCCTTGCCGACATTTACAGAAACTCGCTCCTGGCCGAGGAGGAAATTGAACGCGAGAAACAGGTGGTGGTTGAAGAAATGCATTTGGATAAAGATACGCCCACGACCCATATCTGGCAAATTTGGGAGAAACTGCTTTACGGCGATCATCCGGCCGGGCGCGATATCGCCGGCGACGAAAAGACCGTGCGCAGTCTTAAACAAGTCAATCTGAAGGAGTATTTCGGCCATCAGTATGTCGCCGGCAACACGGCGGTGGTCATTGCCGGCAGTATTGACGCCGATAGAACTGCGGATAAAGTACAAGAGCTTTTTTCGGATATACGCCATTCGCCGCCCCGCGCCAAGCCGGAGTTGAAAGAAGCGCAAGATTCACCGCAATTTTTATCCGAGGAGAAAAAAACGGATCAGACGCATCTGGTCATCGGCTTCAGGGGTTACGACGCTTTTAACCCCGCGCGCTACGCCGCCGACGTATTGGCAACCATCCTTGGCGGCAGCTGGAGCTCGCGCATGTTTAGCCGCATTCGCGAGAAACTAGGGCTCGCTTACTCCGTTTTTTCGGGAAGCGAAAACTATTCCAATCGCGGTTACGTGATGACTTACGCCGGTGTGGCGCACGAGAATGCCGAGAAGGTAGTACGGGCTACTCTGGAAGAATATGCCAGAATTCGCGACCAAATTATCCCGGCGCAAGAGCTTAAACGGACCAAGGATTTCATCAAAGGACGGATGCTTATGGCTCTTGAGACTTCAAACGCTGTGGCCAGTTTCGTCGGCGGCGAAGAAATGCTTACCGCGAAGCCGATGACACCGGACGAGATTTTTGCTAAGTTGGAGGCAGTTACGGCGGACGACGTTGGTTCTGCCGCCAAGGAGCTCTTTTCGCCGGAGCGCTTAAATCTTGCGGTTTTGGGTGCGGCGCCCGAGTCGGAAAAATTCATGGCCATTTTATACGGGTTTAATTGAGAAATCTTATG
>CAZKCN010000017.1:1649-8272 GCA_964551555.1 uncultured Candidatus Saccharibacteria bacterium
TTATGCCGCCGCAAAGGACAATGAAAGTTGATGTAACCTACACTTCGCTCTTCCGCATCGTTGCGGTTGCTTTGGTGGTGGTTTCCGTTTTATATCTCCGGCAGATCGCAGCCGCTCTTCTTTTTGCCGTGGTTATCGCTTCAAGCATTGAACCCGGGGTCCAGTGGTTCAGGCGCTATCGCATACCCCGTGTCTTCGCCGTGCTCATCATTTATTTCACGGCTTTCGGCGTGATCGCCGGAGTGGTTTATCTGGTTCTGCCGGCGGTGATTGACGAATTTAATGCTTTCCTTGATTCCTTCCCAAGCTATCAAAGAATACTTCTGCAGGAGCTTCGTTCCTTCCAAGGGCTGCCGTTCTATTCTCTTTTTTCGGGAAACGCGGAGGAAGCCATTTTAAATCCGCCGCTGGATATAAGACTCATCGGCGGCAACGTGGTGGGCTTTTTAGCTTCGGTCTTCGGGGGTATTTTTTCGGGAGTGATTTTAATCGTTGTCTCATTTTATCTTGCCAATCAGGAACGGGGCGTGGAAAGATTCTTGCGTCTGGTTACCCCGCTGAAGAACGAAGAATACATTATTAGCCTTTGGGCGCGATCGCAAAAAAAGATCGGCCAGTGGTTGAGAGGCCAGCTTTTGCTCGGATTGGTCATTGGCATTTTGATTTACATCGCGCTTACCGTTCTTGGCATGCGCTACGCGCTGATTCTCGCTTTGCTTGCGGCGGTCTTTGAAGTGATTCCGGTTATTGGACCGATCCTTGCTGCGGTCCCGGCGGTGTTTTTCGCTTTTCTGATTTCACCGCTGCAGGCCTTGATTGTCGGCGTAGTTTACTTTATTATTCAACAGCTTGAAAATCATTTGCTCGTGCCGCTGGTCAGCCAGAGGATAGTGGGCGTCAACCCTCTCGTGGTTGTACTCGCTCTTCTAATCGGCGCGAAGCTCGGGGGGATTCTCGGTATGTTTCTTGCCGTACCCTTATCATCGGTGCTGGTTGAGCTTTTTTCCGATATTGACCGGCGCCGGCGCGAACCGTCCACCGCCGGAGCGGGCACGACTGCATAGGTCGGTTTTGAATTTTCCGGATTTCTGTGATATAATAGATAGGAACGGGCTAGGCCCGTTTTTGATTTAGAAGTAGAATAGCGCTGTATTTAGAGTTATTATTCAACTATCGTCATGAGCAAGTTTTACATAACCACCGCCATACCTTATGTTAACGCCCGGCCGCATATTGGCCATGCTTTTGAGTTTGTTCAAACTGATGCCATCGCGAGATACCAGCGCCTCGCCGGCAAGGAAGTTCTTGCTCTTTCGGGCAGCGACGAGAATGCGATAAAAAACGTTCAGGCGGCGGAGAAGGCCGGAATCCCGCTGCAAAAATTCATTGACGATAACGCCAGATCATTTCTTGAGCTGGCCGAAAAGTTAAATGTCCGTTTTGACGTTTTTGAAAGGGGGAGCGGGGAACGGCATCATTCTTCCAGCCAGAAGCTCTGGCGGCTTTGCGCCGATGCCGGCGACATATATAAGAAATCTTACGAGGGTTTGTATTGCATCGGTTGCGAGGCCTTTTACACTTCAGATGAGCTTGATGGCGAGGGGGAGTGTTTTGAGCATCCCGGCAGAAAGCTGGATAAAATTTCGGAGGAGAATTATTTCTTCCGGCTTTCTAAATATCAGGAGAGACTAATCGGACTTATTGAATCCAGGGAGCTTGAAATCATTCCTGAATCGCGGAAGAATGAAGTTTTGTCTTTTCTTCGCGAGCCGCTTCGGGATATAAGCGTTTCACGGTCTAGCGAGCGGGCTAAGAATTGGGGTGTCCCCGTGCCGGACGACCCCGGCCAGAAATTGTACGTCTGGTTTGACGCCTTGAATATCTACCAGTCGGGTGTTGGTTTTGGATGGGACGAGGAAAAATATCAGAAGTGGTGGCCGGCCGATATTCATGTTATCGGTAAGGGCATCATCCGGTTTCACGCCGTTTACTGGCCGGCTTTTCTTTTATCGGCAAAGCTTCCGTTGCCGAAATCGCTCTTTGTCCATGGCTATCTCACTGTGGACGGCGAGAAGATGTCAAAGACTCTTGGCAACGTTATTGATCCGTTTGACCTTATCCGGCGTTACGGCGCCGACCCTATCCGCTATTATTTTTTGCGTGAGATTCCCGCCGCCGGCGACGGCGATTTTTCTGAAGCGCGTCTTAAGGACCTTTATAACGGCGAATTGGCCAACGGCATCGGCAATCTGGTGGCGAGAGCAGCAGCGGTCGGCTCGCCGGTCAGTCCGGTCAATTTTGACTTCAAGAGCGACATTCTCCTGGAAACAAAAAAAGCGACGGTGGAAACATTCCAGCGCTATGAGGGCGCTTTTCGGGCCTTTCGGCTGAACGAGGCCATCGCCGAAGTGTGGAAGCTGGTAAGCTTTGCAGACCGGTTTATCAATGCCACTAAGCCGTGGAGCATCGTTGATCAAAAAGAGCTGCGGGTCAACACGGCCAACATTGCTTATTTGATCTCAACCATAGCTAACCTCCTTCAACCCTTTCTTCCTGTGACGGCGGAGCGCATCTTTGAACAAATCGCCATAAAGGACAGCACGGTTACGATTCGGAAGAGCGGGATGTTATTTCCAAGAATGGAGTGAGGAGCGAAAGCTGCCGCAAGTTTCATTATGCAGGACCAAATACTAATTGATTCCCATGCCCACGTTCAATTTCCGGCCTACGACGGGGATCGTGATGCGGTTGTTAGGCGCGCTATTGATGCGGGTATCGGCATAATCAATGTCGGCACGACTCGCGGCACTTCCGAAGATGCGGTACGCCTTGCTAAAGAATATCAGCGCGGAGTTTGGGCTACGGTCGGTATGCATCCGAGTCATGCCGCGGGCAACGCTCATCACGACCCATGGGAATTACGCGAAGAACAAGACGAGTATTTTGATATTTCGAAATATCGAGAACTCGCACAGCATTCTAAGGTGGTGGCCGTGGGGGAATGCGGGCTGGATTACTATAGAATTAAGAATGATGAATTAAGAGTTAAGAAGGAGCAGGAGAAGATTTTTGTCCAGCACGTTGACCTTGCGTTGGAGGTTGCGAAGCCGCTGGTCGTACACTGTCGTCCTTCGGCTGGCGGCGAGGATGCTTACGATGACATCCACCACATTCTTAATTCTTACTTCTTAATTCGTAATTCTCGTCTTCGCGGCGTAATTCACTTTTTTGTCGGCGGTAAAGATACCGCGCGAAAATTTCTCGACCTCGGCTTTTACATCTCCTTCGCCGGGCCGGTAACTTTCGCCAAAGAGTATGAAGAGGCGGTAAAATACGTGCCGCTTGACCGGATTCTCGTTGAGACCGATTCACCTTACGCTTCGCCCGCACCCTACCGCGGCAAAAGAAACGAGCCGCTTTACGTCCGCGAGGTAGCTAAGAAAATTGCCGATTTAAAGGGGATTTTATACGATGAGGTTGCCCACGCAGCAACTTTGAACGCAGTAAAGATTTTTAAGCTTGAAATATAATGAGATATTTTCCATCGAAAGTGGAACCGAAATGGCAGAAAAAATGGCTGGCAGAGAAAACCTACGAGCCTGATTTTAGCGCCGCTAAAAAGCCGTTCTACAATCTGATGATGTTCCCCTATCCTTCGGCCGAGGGACTGCATGTCGGCAATATGTATGCTTTCACCGGATCGGACATTTACGGGCGCTTCAAGAAAATGCAGGGCTTTGACGTTTTTGAGCCGATCGGGCTTGATGGCTTTGGCATCCACTCCGAGAATTACGCGATAAAAATCAGCAAGCACCCGGCGGATCAGGCCAAAGTTTCCGAGAAAAACTTTTACCGGCAGCTCGCGGCCATCGGCAACGGTTTTGCTTGGAACGAGCGACTGGAAACCTACAACCCCGATTATTATAAGTGGACGCAGTGGATTTTTGTCCAGATGTTTAAGCGGGGACTTGCCTACCGCAAAAAAGCTGCGGTCAATTGGTGCCCAAGCTGTATGACTGTGCTCGCAGATGAGCAAGTCATACAGAAATCCGAAATCCGAAATTCGAAATCCGAAACAAATCTCAAATCACAAACCCAAAACCACAAGCACGAGATGCGGTTTGAGGTATGCGAGCGGTGCGATACGCCGGTTGTTAAAAAAGAGTTGGAGCAGTGGTTTTTCCGGATTACCGATTATGCCGAGCGGCTACTGCGCAATTTGGGGAAAATTGACTGGTCGGAGAAAATTAAAGTTGCGCAGAGAAATTGGATTGGCAAGTCGGAAGGAGCGCTCCTGAAATTTCCAATTTTCAATTCTCAATTTTCAATTGAGGTGTTTACGACGCGGCCGGATACGCTTTTCGGCGCGACGTATATGGTTCTTGGGCCGGAGCATTCCCTAATTCAAAATTTAAAATTGAAAATTCAAAATTGGGACGAGGTGGAAAGATATATCAAAAAAGCAAGAACGAAAAACGAGGAGGAACGGATTGCGGAGGGAAAAGAAAAAACCGGAGTTGAATTAAAAGGTATAAAAGCGATCAATCCAGCCAACGGTGGAGAAATCCCGGTGTGGGTGGCCGATTATGTTTTAGGCCATGTCGGGACGGGCGCGATTATGGCCGTGCCGGCGCATGACGAGAGAGATTATGAGTTTGCAGTGAAATTTGAGTTGCCGGTTAGGGAGGTGATTAAACCAGCCGATAGAGAAATTAAAAGTTCAAAAATAAAAATTCAAAATGACAGTTTGAAGTTAAAAATCAAGGCGGGCGCGTATGAGGACGATGGCATTTTGGTAAATTCGGGGAAGTTTGATGGCATGCCTTCGGAAAAGGCTAAATGGGAAATTACCTCGGCGGTTGGCGGGGTGAAGAAGATTCAGTATCGCTTGCGCGATTGGCTGATTTCCCGCCAGCGCTATTGGGGACCGCCGATACCCATCATTTACTGCCGTAAATGCTGGGAAATCCGAAATCCGAAGTCCGAAATCCGAAACAAATCCAAAACCCAAAATCCAAAACTCCGAGAAGGAATTGACTACGCTGTTTTTGGCGGTCAAGAGTATATAATCCACGCTGTGCCTGAAGAGGACTTGCCGGTGAGACTGCCCTATATCAAAAATTTCCGGCCCACTGGCACGGATCAGTCACCGCTTGCCGCGGATGAGAGTTTCTATAAAGTTCAGTGTCCAGTGTGCGGATCACCGGCGCGGCGCGAGACCGACGTTTCGGACACTTTCCTGGACTCGGCATGGTACTACCTTGCCTATTTAGGCAAGGAAAACTCGAAATTCGAAATTCGAAATTCGAAATTCCGGCAACGCGCGAAGCGCTGGTTGCCGGTGGATATGTACATTGGCGGGGCGGAACATGCCGTGCTTCATCTTTTGTATGTCCGGTTTGTCACTATGGCTTTTTACGATTGGGGACTGATCAATTTTGAGGAACCGTTCAAGAAATTTCGCGCCCACGGTTTGATTATTAAAGGCGGGGCCAAGATGTCCAAGTCGCGCGGCAACGTGGTTAACCCCGATGAATACGTCCGCGCCTACGGCGCTGACGCTTTGAGAATGTATTTGATGTTTCTCGGGCCTTTTGAGCATGGCGGGGATTTTAGGGATAGCGGCATTCGAGGTATTACGAGATTTCTTGACAGAGTTTGGCGGTTTTGCCAAAGCCAGCTTGGTGAAATCCAAAATCCAAAATCCAAAATCCTAAACAAATCCAAAATCCAAAATCTCAAATCACAAACCGAGGGCGGGGTAAAGCGTGTTTTGCATCGGACGGTCAAGAAGATAACCGAGGATATAGAGACCTTACAGTATAACACGGCCATTTCGGCGTTGATGATTTTGCTTAACGCTTTTGAAGAAAATGCCGAAAGCGTGAGCAAAGATGATTTTATGAAGTTTCTCCAGCTCCTCGCGCCCTTCGCTCCGCATATTGCCGAGGAATTATGGGTTAACCTTGGCGGCAAAGAGAGCATTCATTTGAGCAGATGGCCGGAGGCCGATCGGGATTTATTGCCGGAAGACAAAAAAATACTAGTCATTCAGATAAACGGAAAGACGCGCGATCGGGTAGAAATAGATACGGGGCTGCCGGAGCATGTTGTCCGCGCTTTAGTTCTTGATCGGCCGGCGGTGAGAAAGTGGATGGCCGGCAAGCCGCTGAAGAAGTTTATCCACGTCCCGGGTAGAATCGCGAACGTAGTTATTTAGCCGATGGATGTCCTGCACCTTACCGAAAACAACGAAGATGCGGCGGTGAAGCATGTTGTTTCGCTGATCAAGCGCGGCGGTGTCGCGGCATTACCCACCGACACGGTTTACGGGCTTGTTTGCGACGCGCTCCGCGAGGCCGCAGTCAAGAAGATATTTCGCATCAAGGCGCGCTCGCACCATAAAGCCATGCCGGTCTTCATTCGCGATGTCGGCGAGGCCAAAAAATACGCTTATGTTGAGCGCGAGCTTGTCGGCTTGCTGGAGGAACTTTGGCCGGGTCAGACGACCGTTGTCTTGCGCAAAAGAGAAGTAACGCCTGACTGGGTTACCGGAGAGATGAAAACGGTGGCGATGCGCATTCCTGACCACCCGTTTACGAGAAAGATTCTTGACGCATTTC
>CAZKCN010000018.1:0-3699 GCA_964551555.1 uncultured Candidatus Saccharibacteria bacterium
GTCCCCGCGGCCAGTCGGTCCAAAAATCCAAAATCCGCCGGCCCCTGACCAGCGGCAAGAGTTTAAGACGGGTGATTTCAACTTCGGCAAGCTCTGGCATATTTGTCGAAATTTACAAGCTTGCAGCGAAGTAAATTTCGCTACAAACATGACCATCCCGCTCAAATTTTGCAAATCTAACGCTGTAAGTCAAATTAATTTCGCAAAGTATATAAAACTCCAGCGAATCGCGTGCGCGAATAGCGCTTACCTTGCTGGGCGAAGTCACCGCCCCATCCCGAGCGAAGCGACCTGCCCGACTTCGCCTTGACTGATTCGCGGGTACAGCTTCTGTATACTCCCCTGGCTGGGTAGGTTTGTACATGCCGATGGTGTTGGGTAC
Organism: uncultured Candidatus Saccharibacteria bacterium; assembly: GCA_964551555.1. Lineage (GTDB taxonomy): Bacteria > Patescibacteriota > Minisyncoccia > Sungbacterales > SURF-37 > CAYNAP01. The sequence goes on from CAZKCN010000018.1 coordinate 383, forward strand.
AGCGGCGAAGTCAAGGCGGGCGGGGGTTAAGCCGGCGCGATCCCGTACTTCCGCGCCAAGACCCCAGTGAATACCAGGCGACTGATGAGGCGGGATCTCCCGCACATTCCCACGAGCGCGGGCGAGTGGTTGAATGTGCGAGGATCCCGCTGGTCTGCCCCACTCTCGTGAAATCGGCTGGGGAATGTACGGGATCTCCGCACGGTAGCTCCTCGCTTACGCTCGGAGACCGTGCGGGACTCCCAACTTCAGCGCTCACTTCGTTCGCGGAAGTTGCGGGACGGCTCGCCGCGGCTCTACTCGCAAAATTTGAGCGGGAGGGCATCTGCAAAAAAAACAAGGCGAACTTCCGCCTTGCGATAGACCTAACCCCAGCGGTTCTACTCGCCGCCGCGCTGGACGTACTTTTTAGCGAATTCCTCGCCCAGCTCATTAAGAACTCCGTCAATTTCGTCAAGCGCCTTGTCGAGCTTGCCTTTTAGTTCTTCTCCTTTGGCTGTGGTTGCCGGATTCGGCTTTACTGCCTCGGCCGTGTCCTGGCTGCCGCCTGACCTTGGCACTGTTTTCCGAACCTGCTCGGCCATGGCCCCTCCCTCCAGTTACGAAAGGTCTAAGTAAAACTAGCTCACTACTAACACTTGCTCAAAGGTTACAATCGCGAGCCAAAAAGCGCAACTGTCTAGGAAGCTAAAAACTCAAACAAAAAAGCGCGAGCCGGCTTGGCTTGCGCTGGGAAAGATCTGACTGGAATTTAACCGCCGAGCGGGCAGATTGTCAGCCCGCCGGCCGAAGTTCTATACCGCCCTCCGGCTCAAAGACGACTTTCCTCGCGCCGTTCTCCACCTCGCCAAGGCGGATGACCTCGTAGCCGGCTATGCGGCCAACGTCAATCAATTTGTCGCAGACCGCCTCGCGGGCAAAAAAGTAGATACCGATGCCCATGTTGAAGGTGGTGAGACATCCGTGAAGCGAGATCCCGCGGCTAAGCAGAAAACGGAAAAGCAGAGGATACTCCACCCACCGCCGAATGCGGTAGGTGAAGGGCGGCTGGTAGCGGGCAAGTTTGGCCACGCCGTCGCCGGTCGCGGGCACAATGGCCAGAATCTCAACCCAGCTCCTAAGCAACGCCTCAATCAACGGGATGTAGTTAGTCGTGGGAATGAGCGCCTCCTCGCCGTAGGTGCGGCCGTTCGACAACATGCACAAAAACCCGTCCGGCAGTTTCGCGCCTTCGCCGATCACGAGAGATGCGCCGTTGGCGTGCAGTCCGGACGATCTTACTCCGAGGATCTGCGCCCCGCTTTGAACCCGATGGCAAATTCTGCGCTCGGGCGGGTCGATGATGCCGACTGCCGAAACCGAGAATATGGACGCTTCGGGCACCGGCGGCGCTGGATTGACAAGGAAGCGGTAAACCGGCGACTCGCCGCCGACGAGAGCCATGCCGCACTGGCGGCATCCTTCGTAGAAACTGTTGACGATGACTTGTCGGACGTCTTCCCTTTCAAACCACTCGCTCCTTCCGGCAATCACTTCGTCGCCGCAGATAACAGGCAAGGCGCCGAAGCGGGCCACATCCAGAGCGGCCATCATGCAGGTGTCAATGCCGACGCCGGCAAAGTGGCGCGGATCGCCGGTAAGCGAACTCATTATCTCCGCGATGCCGCTCTTGTTGCCGAGGCCTTCGGGTTGCAGCTTCCACGCGGGTTGGCGCAGACCAGCATATCTATAAACGCCTTCGTGGTCCACGACCACCTTGCGCGGGTTGGGGAAAGAAAAGGTGGTCGGGCCCATCAGTTCAAACTCGCGCTTAAGGGGATCTATTTTGGAGTAGTCCACAAACGCGGTGTATTCGCTCGCCATCTCGGCCTCCCTCTTTCTGTTCGATGTTTTCGGAGAACTAAAACCACCGTCCAATGACGGTAGTTTATTCGTAAACTATAATAAAACTTTTGTAAACGGGGCGATCGAGCGGACTTGAACCGCCAACCTCCTCGGCCACAGCGAGGCGCTCTAACCAATTGAGCTACGACCGCCATATTACCCAAGCTACTAAGAGTTACTCAAGACCAAACGGCGGATATAACCATGATCGATCTTCAACTTTTTTCCTATCTGCCGATAAGACAATCCGACTTCTCGCAGTTTTAAACTTGCGGCAATGCGCTTGCGCAGCTTAATCCGTCTTGCTTCAACTTGACGGAGATAGGATTCCAACCTCGGCAAAACAGATTTAATAAGACCGCGTTTAACTATAGTCCGACTTTTAATATTTTTCAAGAAACAGTAAACGTCGCCCTGTCTCGCGATGAAGTAGAGCCAGCTATCCTTCCAGTGCGCTTTTCGTTTTGTTATTTTAACGATGATGCCTACTTTCGAGTAAGATTTTATATCTTGCAGAACTGCATAGTTTGTTTGCGTTATGTTGACTCGAAAGCCCTTTCTATTGCGTATAACACTGCCTTCGCCATCAAAAAAGCCACCAATGTAATCCCAATTCATATACCATGACTATACCGTAAGTTGGTGACTGTGTGAAGTCGGTAGACGAGGAGGTTGTCCACAGCGAGCCGTGCTGCCATTACACCATAGTCCCCATATTACTGTTTGCGTCTTTACAATCGCAGCGCGGCGCTCTGACCAGTTGAGCTGCGATCGCCATGTTACTTTTTTGACTGCGTCGGCGCTTCCCGCGCCATACCAAGTTTGCCAGCCGCCTTATCGGCAATGGAATCCAGGAACGCCGCATACTTATCGGCCTCGTCTTCAGCGTCAGGGACTCGGCCGATAACGACCAAATCTTTCATCTCCTCCTCCGATTTGGGCTGTTCTCCGCCATAGAGAGTAACGTCCAATCTCACAAACTTTGACGGCTCGTTTTCTGACTTGCCCTTGACTTCAATTACCGCGTCCGCGCCAAAGTCCTTATCGACGATTGTGCCAACCGCCGACCAGAACAGCACGCGCTTGTCGTCTTCCGGTTTAGCCAATCCCAACCTCGCGGCAATTTCTTTCCTTAAATCCCTCGGAAACTTTTTCTTCGGATTAGTCGGATCCTGCGGAATGTATTTTTCTTCCGACTGGTACGGCTGGTAGCGCTTGATAAGCCCCACTGCCTCGCCCAGCGCAAGCGGAATTTTTTTATCCCGATGCTCCTGGATAAGTTTCTCCAGGTCCTGCCGGTACTCCGGACCGGTGCGCGGCTCGCCGAATATGAACTTCTCGTTGACTTCGCCGCTCCGTTCCAAACGCCACGTCGGCAAACGAGGAAATTCCCTCACAGTTTCCATACGCGCCCGTGAGGCCCCGAACCCCCA
>CAZKCN010000018.1:3709-8138 GCA_964551555.1 uncultured Candidatus Saccharibacteria bacterium
GCTCACGAAGTAAATCGGCGGCGGCTCGAGATGTTCGGAATCAAAGTGGTAAGAAATTTCGAGCGAGCCGAGACGAGCTACCCAGAAGGGTGGATCGCCCCGCGGCCGGGGGTCGAAAGCGCTCGCCGGAACGTGGCCGTGCAGTTCCTCCTTGAGATAAGCGCACCCGCCGTCATCGCATTGTCGGAGCCCGAGGGCCTCCAGGCACTGCCGGGGATTCATCCGGAAAAAGATGCAAAGAAGCTCGGCATCAAAAAAGACCTGATAAGCGGCGCCCCGCATCAACTGGACAGCCATACATCCCTCCTTCTTACTTACTTGGCGAGTCGGGCCAACCGATCCGGCTTACACTGTTATACAAAGATGAAAATTTGTCAACAGGGCAAAAAACGTGTAAAATTGCGGGATGACTGAACGGACAGACGAAGAGAAAGAAATAAAAATACCGGACGAGGTTTCGGAGATTATAACCAAACTGCATCAAGCCGGATTTGAAGCCTACGCCGTGGGCGGATGCGTGCGCGATATTTTGCTTGCCGCCCAAGAGGGCGAGCCTCGCCAAGGGCGGGGCAAAAAACCGAAGGACTGGGATGTTACGACGAACGCCATGCCGGAAAAAATCCGCGAGCTTTTCCCGGAAAGTTTTTACGAGAACAAATTTTTTACCGTAACGGTTAAAACCGGCAGTGAGGACGAAACCTTGCGCGAGATTGAAGTTACGACTTTTCGCGCCGAAGGGCGTTATGAAGACAAGCGGCATCCGGAAGATGTAAAACCGGCGAAGACGCTGGGAGAAGATTTGGCGCGGAGGGATTTTACGGTGAATGCGATGGCACTATGTCTCTCGAATGACGATCGAATTACATCGAATAGCTCTCGAATACGATCATTCGAGAAGCATTCGAGAAAAGATATTCGGGATGCATTAGAGAGATATAAACTGATTGACCCGTTCAGCGGCCAAGCCGATCTAAAAAATAAACTCATACGCGCTGTCGGAAATCCCGAGGAAAGATTCAGCGAAGATGCTTTGCGAATGCTACGCGCGGTGCGCTTGGCAACCGAGCTTGGGTTTTCCGCCAAAGGCGGACCAGCCTCTGGCTGGGAAATAGAAAAGGAAACCAAAGAAGCGATAATCAAAAATTCTGGCTGGATTCAGGCCATATCTAAAGAGCGCGTCAGGGATGAATTTTCAAAACTGCTGATGAGCGACAATGCTTGGCCGGGGCTTGAACTTTTGCATCAAGTCGGTTTGCTGAAACACATTGTCCCCGAGCTTGAAACAGGCATCGGTTGCGGCCAGAACAAGCACCACATTTTTCCGGTGTGGGAGCATAATATGCGAACGCTTGACTACGCGGCCAAACAAAATTGGCCGCTTAATGTCCGCATGGGCGCGCTTCTGCACGACGTCGGCAAACCGAGAACCAAGCAGGGCGAGGGGCCGGATTCAACTTTTTACGGCCATGATGTCGTCGGCGCGAAAATGACTGCGCAAATTCTTTCGCGCCTGCGCTATCCCGACGATTTCATTCAAAAAATCGTCAAGCTCGTCCGCTGGCATCTTTTCCGCTACGACTACGAAGCCGATGAAGTGCAAACCACCGATTCTTCCATCCGCCGCCTGATTAGAAATGTCGGGGTTGAAAACATTGAGGACCTGGTGAAAGTGAGGATGTGCGACCGCGTCGGTTCAGGCGTGCCGAAAGCGGTGCCGTACCGCCTGCGCCATTTCCAATTCCGGGTTGAAAAGATACTACGCGAGGGCGAGGCGGTGAAAGTTACAATGTTGAAAGTCGGCGGCGAAAATGTTATGAAGATACTCGGCATTCAACCGGGGCCGAAGGTCGGCCACATCCTGAACGCGCTTTTGGAAGAAGTGCTGGACGACCCGAAAAAGAATGGGTGCGAGTATCTTGAGAAACGCATTACCGAGTTAGGCGGACTTTCAGACAAAGAACTCGTTGAACTTCGCGAAAAAGCCGAGTCGCGAGTGGAATTACTGGAAGACCAACGCGAGGAGGAAATTAAAAAGAAGTATTGGGTGAAGTGAAGCATTGACCTCCGGCGAAGCTGGAGTTGTCAATGCTTCATCCCGAGTGAAGCGAGGGATCTCGCGGAGTCCCGCTGAAAGCGGGACGAGGGATCTCACGGAGCATAGTATAGTGGCAGTATCCCGAGATAGCATATGCTTCGCACAACTACGGGGCAGGCGCGGGGCCCACCCCGTTAGGAATGCCGGGCTGTAGTGTAATAGTAGCACGAGTCCTTCGGGAGGATTTAGCCTCGGTGCAAATCCGGGCAGCCCGACAAGTTAGATATTCTCTGAACTTTTACACAGTTCTTAATTTATCATTAAGTTGTATTTTGGGATAAAGGTCTTCTGGATAAATTTCAATCAATTTATACTTATATTTGCGACAAAGCTCTTTTTTCTTAAGTACGGTTCGATCATAACGAGGACTATCATTAGCAAGACCAAAGTATTCAACAAATATTTTATCTTCTCCTAAAGAAATAACCCAATCTGCTTTATAATTTGTCTCGGGATAGGGTATGTCTTTCTCGTGAAAGATGTTGTTTTTTGTAAGCCAGTTATCAATAACAGCTTCGGAAATAGAATCGCATAGGTGCCCATCAATAGCTTTAGTATTTATGCGTTTATACATCCGTTGACTATGAGAACGATGAGGAGATAATCCCGCGGCAATAATAGCGTTATTCCAAGAGCCAAAAAGTTTGATACAGGCGTCGTTAATCATGCCTATCTCTCGTTTGGCAGGAACCCTTTCTAAATTTTTCGCAGCTAGCCGAATTATTTCTAAAACCTCTTGAGCCGATTTTCGCTCTGCTTTCCGCCGACATTTAATAGAACAATATTTCAGATTTCCGATGCCTCTTTTGAACTCCTTCCCGCATTTAATACAATTTTTAAATTTTGCTTTTAATTTTGGATATTTTCTATTGTTAACTTTAGCAGCGCAAAGTCGGGAGCAATAATTATGTAAAGAAATATCGTTAAGCGCTCGCAAAAAATGTTTTCCGCAGTTTTCGCAGGTCAATATTTCCCCCTTAGTTTTATATTGTGATTCGCATTTCCTCGAACAATAAAAATTATGCCCGAGCTTTAAGTTTTCGTTAATACGGCCGTTGCTTCGATAAATAGACTTTTTACAATTTATACAAGAAACTTTTTTTAATTTAGCCATAAAATAGAAAGTTGGTTTTTAAAATTTTGCCCACTCGCCCCTTTGGCGGGCTTTCGCCGCCGAATTTCGTATTTCGCTTTGCGAAATGCGCCGCAGATAATTTTGGTGTTGTGTTTGCTCCGCCTACCCGTGCGCACACAATATCAATTTTACTCCCTGAATTCATATGTATCATTATAATACAACATTTACTGATAATACAGCAGGTGATAAAATGTGAATAACTTCTATGACTGAAATATCATCAAAATTTGCGCAAAATTTTAAGCGTATCAGAACAAAAAAGAAACTGTCGCAAGGAGATATTGCGCGTGCTTCAGAGGTGCATAGAGCGTATGTCAGTGGTATTGAGAACGGCAAACGCAATCCTACTCTTGCGACAATTCAAAAGTTAGCAGTCGCTTTGGGTGTTTCCGCCGATGAATTGCTCAAATAATCTTTTATGATAGATTACAAAAAATTATTAAAGGGATACGATAGTCGCCACACTAATTTTATTAAACATGAATGGGGGCAGAATAAAAATGCTCTTTATAATTTGGTTGCGAAAATCTGGAACAAAATTAGTGTTGGCGACAAAATAGTTATTACATCTTATAAACATTTTGGAATTAAAAGCTCTGTTAATTTTTTGAAAGAACGAGGTATAACTTGTTCTATTGTTGGCAAAGGCCCGGAAAATCTACGATTAGTCGAGTGCGAAAAAACTTCTAACGAAAACCTCTCCTTAGTTGAAGTCGAGCGCACTGTGGAATTTGATTTTCGTGGAAAGAAATATCAAGTAGATGTTGGCGAAGCAATTTTCTCAAAAACAGAACTTGATAATGGAACAAAGTTTCTTTTAGAAGCTTTTTTTGAAAAAGAAATTGATCTTAATAATAAAGAAGTTGCCGATTTTGGTGCGGGTTGGGGTGCAATCTCTCTTATTCTTGCGAACGAATTTCCAAAAAGCAGAATTACTGCTTTTGAAAAAGATGAATCATCTTTTGAGGCAACAAAAAATAATCTTAAAAGTTTTTCAAATGTTTTTGCCATTAACGCCGATTTAACAAAAATTAACTCCGCTATTTTTCTTGAGAAGAAAGGCGGATTGGACTATATTATTTCCAATCCGCCTTTCCATTCTACACCAAGGGATAAAGAGTTAATTTTTGAAAATGCCTTCAATTTGTTAAAAAGAAAAGGAGAATTATTTTTTGTTGCCGAAAATTCGTTCGCGC
>CAZKCN010000019.1:0-7557 GCA_964551555.1 uncultured Candidatus Saccharibacteria bacterium
AAGATTTACTCCCGGCCGAAACACGCGGCCTCGTCCCTACGGACGCCGTTAGTAGCCCTGAATTAGGAAATTAGGGAATATCAGCGTTAATCCGCGTTGCTATCCGCGAGGATCCGCGTAGGTATCACGCTGATCAACGCGGATCAATACGCGGATAGACGCGGATATTGGTATTCCGTAACTCAAAGGCTTAAGTAAAATGTCTAAAGAAGCGCCAAACAATTTGGAGGCGGATCCGCGGGAAGCATTCAAAGGCGAAGTTGCAAAGATGCTGAAGCGGGAGGGCGTAACCGTTGTTCCCGGGGAACAAGAGGAGTTTCGGAGTGATCTTGAAGGAAGCGAAAGGTATGTCCGGTCTGTCATTGAACATCACGAAGGCGAGGGAGAAGTGTATCGCTTTCTCAAAATCCCCGCGCCGGATCCAGCTATGCGGAGAGTCTTCACAAGAGAAGTGGGTATTAATCGCTTCCTCAACAAGAACAGCACTCTCCGCACTGAAAAGATCATAAAAGCCAATACCGACCCGCGGGCAGGAGTCCCTTTCGCCATTATGGAGGTACTCGAGCGCGAGCAAGATGAGATCGGCTTTGACGAACACGGCGAGTTTTTCGGCCCACGCGAAGCCGAGGGTTTTGCCCGAACGCTGCGCGAGCTGCATAGCGTTGATACCAGCAAACTGCCCCGCGAACTCCGGGAAATAATGGAAACATTTCCCGGTAAGTACGAGGACGTGCGCGATGAAATTTTGGCCGTTTTAGAACAGCAGGTCAGGCCGCTTGACGCCAAGACAAAAAAAGGCGAGTTATTCCACGAAGTTCTAAGTCGGAGACTCGGAGTGGGTAATTTTAAGGAGCGAGTTGCAGATCTTCTCCGGCATCTAGAAAAAGTTATAAGGGCCGGGGAGAGCGGAAAAGAAATTTTGGTGCACGGCAATTTGGATCCCGGGAACGCTTTTGTCCACGGAGGCGGCAATGTTGAGTTGATTGATTTTGAGTTCACCGGACTTTGCAAAAACGAAGTTGCCGGCGCCATGATTGACTTCGGCAATCTCCGGGCCAGAGCCTGGAGAAACAAGCGCTTTCGCAATGCCCTGGATAAAGCAGTTATTGAAAGCTATCGCGACGATGGCAAAGAAGAAATCGGCCGGGCGGTGGTCGCCTTGGGTATTTTGAGATCGCACATGGTTCTCGCCGGTTTTTTCGAAAACTACGAACACGATACCCAGCGCGAAGAGGAAGAAACAAGGAGACGGCAGGCAACCGAAGACGATATCGCCAAGGCCTGGGAAATAGCCGGGGCGAAATTTTACGATTTGGAGTAGCGGCCGTCTGCGTTTATACCCTGGTATGTTTACACGCTCAAAAAACAATCCGATTCTAGGACCCAACCCAAGCCACCCGTGGGAAGAAATGAAAGTCTATAACCCCGGCGCCATTTACGAGAATGGCGTTTATCATCTTTTTTACCGCGCGCGAGGCAAGGATTGGGTTTCGGCGATTGGCCATGCTGTATCCGAAGACGGGGAAAACTTTCAAAGATTTGATAGGCCGGTCTTGTCGGCGGAAGGTCAGTCGGAAAAGAAAGGTTTGGAGGATCCGCGCGTGACTAAAATCGGTGATACATATTTTATGGCTTACGCCGCCTACGACGGCGGGGATGTTAGATTAAATATCGCAACATCTCCAGATTTAAAAGCGTGGACAAAGCGGGGAAAAGCTTTTTCAAATTTTGAATTTCTTAAGAACGGGGGTACCTTGCTTGGGTACGATAACGGCCAAATCGTAAATCGTAATTACAAAGTTGAGAACAAGGAGTGGTCAAAATCCGGCGCGATACTTCCGGAAAAAGTTGGCGGCAAATACTGGATGCTGTTTGGCGAATACAATATCTGGCTGGCCAACTCCGGCGACGGGCTTCGGTGGGAGGTAATCCCCGGCGTTTTCCTTTCTCCAAGAGATATGGAGTATTTTGACGGATGTCTGGTTGAAATGGGCCCGCCACCGATAAAAACCGAAAAGGGATGGCTCGTTCTTTACCACGGTGTTGACCATAAAAAGACTTACCGAATAGGATTTTTGATTTTAGACCTTGGAAATCCAGCAAAAGTTATTTATCGTTCCAGTAAACCCATATTTGAACCAGAACAACCATACGAACTAAGCGGAATCGTAGATATTCTGCCGGGCGGATATAAAGCCATGGAGAAAATGAGCAAAGATGAGTTAAGAAACTTTATCAAAGAGCACGAAACTGCCGGGACAATGCCGCAAGTAGTTTTCTCTTGCGGGGCGGTTTTAGTCGATGGATTGTTGAGAATATATTACGGGGCGAGTGACCAGTTTATCTGCACGGCGACAACAAGGTTGGAAGAAATATTGCGCTAAGTGCCAGACTTGGAAAAGTTAGAGAGATATGTTACCTAAGAAGCTGGGGGCGCAGCAGCAAGCGATAACTGGAAGAAAAAGAAAAGGAGGGCAATAGCGATGAAACCGAGCCGGACTCGCCAGGCGCAGATAGCCGTTCTGAAGTTTGAAGCTAAGAAAGGAGGGATGTCTCTCCGAGCGCTGCTCGCGCCGTGCAACCGGCGCGAGGTGGAGGGGATCAAGACGGTAAGCGATCCGGCGGAGTTCGCAGACCGCGTTTACGGTGTCGTCCGTCGGGTGGAGTCGGCGGCATGGGCCCGGCAAGACAAAAAGACAAAGGCCGTCAGCCGGACGGCGTTGTTGGCGAAAGAGCTGTCTCCATTCATCATCGCGATGCGAGGGCGTGTTGCGTCGCTTGAACCCAAAACCGCGCTCGAGCGAGCGGGCAAGGAGTTCCTGCTTGACCGTCTCGGGTGGGCGCTGATGATTTTGGAGAAAAGCCTGCCCGCGTGGGGCTACTGATGCGGAGCGATGCGCATAGCGGACATTTTGTCTGCGTGCGCATTTTTTATTTGTTTGTCCAGCCCGCCCTCGGCTTCGCCTCGGCGAGGCCGGGGAATACCCCGCGGACTCTAGCGCGGGGATGAATGGCGACAAACAATTTTCATTTTCGCCTAGAAAAACTCTACTTTTCTCCTCTTCACGCACTCATAGGCGAAAACATAAATCCCGGCCGACCAAGCTTGGTAAGGGTTACCCATAACCTCGCCGGTTCGGCCGTGTAACCACTCGTTAAACTGCTTTTTCTCCTGCGCTCCTTTTATGTTTGCTCCAGCCAAGTGCTCAAGTTCTCGCTTGGCTTTGGCGAATTGCTTCGCTTTCACCAGTGCTGCGACGTAAAACCCGCCGATGAAAGGCCACACGCCGCCGTTTAAGTACCTGAACGGCGCACTGTTCTTGCCGAGTTTCAGAAAATAGGCCTGCCATCTTTTATCGCCGCGCTTAAGCGGAGGCCACAAGGCCTTCGCGGGGTAGGGGCGGTTTATAGCTTTGGATTCAATGAAGCCGAGAATGCGCTTTGCCGTTGCGTCCGGGGCAAGACCGGTTAGGATGGCAAGCAAGTTACCGAGTGTGTCAAACCAGTGTTCGCCTTCGCGCTCGCCGTCGTGGTTTTTCCAAATCCACGGCAGGTAATAACCGCGCTTGGGGTCATAGAGCGAAAGATACTTTTCAACGTCGCCGTGTATTACGCGGCGGAGGCGATTGGCCGATTTGTTCATCCCATGCATGCGAAGCGCCTGATAATAAAGCGCCTGGGTATTTAACACTCGTCCGTATTTGTGAGGCATGGCGTCCATCCAATCCATAGTCGGCTGTTGGACAATCAGCCCGTCTTCATTCGGGTCCTGATATTCCAGCCAGGTGAAGGCCGCTTTGATGTTGGCGCGATGGCGGGTGAGCAGCGCGCGGTCGTTGAACGCTTGGGCGTACACTCGGTGGCCGATCAAATACCAGAGCGTTGAATCAATGGAGTTGAAAGTAATCGACGAGCGGCGCTCGGCGTTGTAATCGCCGACGGCATTGGGAATCTGCCCATGGCGCGATTGATTCTTGGAGAGCAGTTCCAAACTCCGCCGGAAGGGCGTTTGATACCGGCCGCCGGCTAGACTCGCGCCAAGCGAGGTTATCATGCTGTCGCGGGCCCAAGTGGCCTCGTAGCCGCCGGGCAGGCCCGAAGCAAAAAAGCCGCTGGGCCTGGCAGAGCGATCCAAAACTTCCAAAGCGAGCTTACGCGCCTCTTCAACGCGGTTCACCCTGCTAGAAACGGAGTTTCTAACAGGGTTCATAATTCCTTCAAAGCCTCTTTAACTTCCGGCTCTTCCAGCGCGAGCCGCGCCAGCAAATAAGCTATGGTTGATTCGGCTCCTTGATTGAGGTTGAGAGTATTTTGGCCGACGCCGTCATGACAGCCGCCGGTAACCTCGTCGTAGACCATTTGATTCAGGTGGTTTCGCCCCAAGAACCATTGAAAGGCCCTCAGAGCATAATTGAGGTAGCGCCGATTTTTGGTCGCCTGGAAGGCGGCGACCATAGTTTCAACCATCGCCGCCGTGTCTTCGGGCTGCTGATCAAAATAGGAACGGGTCTTGTCGCGGAAAAACCACCCGGCTTGCCCGATGGGCGAATAATGCTTTCTCTCAAACGTCACCCGGCTAAGAAACTCAAGAGTTTTTTTGGCGACGCGAAGATAATCCTTCCTGCCGAGAAAATCATAAGCGTAAAAAAGCGACTCGGGGAGCTTACTGTTGGAGTAAGTAAGCTGGTCTTCAAACCACGGCCAGTTCGGCAGAGCGGCAGTTTTATAAAATTTCATTTGGCGCGCGGTCAATTTCTCAAATAAGTCAATCAACCGCTTCTCTGGGCAAACTTTCAGATTATGATACAGCCCGGCGAGGGCGAAAGCTATCGCTCGCGGGGAATGGAGTTCGGCCGCGACGCGCAACGATTTGCGAAATATCGTTCCGGCTAGATCTTTCACATCGTCCGGCAACACCGGACAAGACAGTATATAACCAAGCGCCCAGACAGCGCGGCCCTGCGCGTCTTCTTCCGTGGAACGATCGCGTTCGCGCCGGTAGCTTACCAGGTTGGAAAAATAACCGCTCGGCCTCTGGGCAAATTTAAGAAAATTAAGATAGACGCGCATCAAACTCAAAAGTTCGGGCCGGGCATCCCGCCTATAGGCCTTCGCAGAGGCGACCAGCGCCCGGGCGTTGTCGTCGGTGGTGTAACCGAACCGTTTTTCCGGACGGCTGTAGCGGGCGTGCTGAATGATCCCGAAGCCGTCGGTCAGGCGCAAGAGATGGTCAAATTTTATATCCGGCAGTTTGTCCTCCTCGGGCCTGATGTCGGCCAGGCGGGCGTAAACCTTAAAATAGGCCTGGGCGACGTTCGGCCATATCATTTTTCGCGTTTGCGCATAGGCCTCACGGCCCATTTCTACGACCAGTTTGTCGTCAGCAAGCAGTTTCCCAAGAGCGGCGGTAATAGCCCGATAACTTCTAGTTTTCACCAGCATACCGAGCTTTTCATTAACCAGATATTTGGCATAGGAAGTCGCGGTGCTGACCACCGGCCGGCCGCAGCCGAGAGCGTAGGATAAAGTGCCGCTGACCGACTGCTCCAAACCGAGCGTCGGCGAAACGTAAATGTCCGTGGCTTTGAGATGAGCCACAATTTCGTCAAGAGCCAAATACTTATCGTAAAACTTCACGTGATTCTGGAGATTCAGGCGGATGACCTCCTGCATCAGGAAATTGCGGTACTTTTCACCCTTCGCCCGGCGCACAAGCGGATGAGTTTCGCCGATCACCAAGTAAAGAAGGTTGGGATATTTTTTTACCAGCGGGGGCAGGGCCCGTATGGCGTATTCAACGCCCTTATTCGGGCTCAAAAGCCCGAAGGTGGAGAGCACGATTTTGTCCTTGAGGCCAAGTTTGGCTTTTTCCACGGCGCTCGGCTCAAGAGTTGTAGACGGGATGCCGTGAGGGATAACAACAATTTTGGACTGCGCCACCTCGTAAACCGAAACCAGCAAGTCGCGCGAAAGGTCGTTCATCACGATGACCGCTCGCGACTGTCCGCATATGAACCGGGTGAGGTTTTTTAGGAAGTCGTCAGGCAGGGCGACGACCGAATGCAGAGTGGTAACCACCGGCTTTTTGACCACCTGCAGGAAAGGGATGAGATAGTCGCCCCATTGCCCGCCAAAGATGCCGAATTCGTGCTGGATATTTACTATTTTTATCTCCTCCCTCCGGTTTATTTTCTCGGCCATGGCCGCGTAATCCTCCAAGCGGTTGGACGCGATCTGGGCCAGAGCGCGGCCATCATAGTTGTAAAGATTAGCCGGGCTTTCATTAAGGGCCACCACCCGCGACTTAGTCGCCGGATTGAATTTCTGGTCAAAAGCCTTGGCTAAATCCTGGGTGAAGGTGGCAATGCCGCACTCCCGCGGAGGATAAGTGGCCAGGTAAAGAATGATGTTCGCTGAAGAATCAGTGCGCTTCATGGCGATAGTATTTGCCCGGGTGTTTAAGTTCGGTCAGCAGGGCGGCAAGATCAACGGCGGCGACGGCGATGCGCGCATCAGCGGCGCCGTAGTAAATATGGAGCTTGCCGTCAAACACGGCCGTGGCCGAAGGGAAAACGACGTTGGACACTAGCCCAGATTTTTCCCACTCTTCCTTTGGAGAAAAAAGCGGCTGGTGCAATTTGCCGATGACTTTTTTGGGGTCGTAGAGATCCAGAAGAGCGGCCGCGGCGTGATAGACGCGCCGCTGGTTGGTTTCCTCCACAGCGTGGAAGATGACCAGCCACCCTTTCTCGGTTCTAACCGGCGGCGCGCCCCCGCCGATGTTTCTTGTTTCAAACCAGTGTTTGTTTTCAAGCACCACGCTTGGGGCGAGATTCCTGAATTCATTTCGCCAGAAATCGGGAGTAAGGTCCTGGAAACTATCAAAGAAAACGATTTGGATGTCGGGGAGGACGCGGTGAAGCATGGCAAACCTTCCGCCGATTTTCTCCGGGAAAAGAATCAGGTCCTTATGCCAAACCAAAACGTCTTCACCGGCGTTGCGCTCATAGTACGAAGAGAAAAGATAGTAGGCATCCTTAACATGCGCTTCTCCAAATATATCTGCCGCTTCGCGATAGGGGACTTCCGCGCTGATAACGCCTTTTTTCTCCAGATGGAAAAGGTCGCGACCGGCGGCAAGACAGGTGCGGGCGTTCTTGCCGTCGTGGGCGACGTAGGTCAGGTAAAAAGTGTCGCCGATTTTAACCAAGCGCGGATCCTCCACGCCGTGACTTTCGTGGTCGTATTCGCGCGCGATGATCGGGCGGTCCCAGCGTTCCGCTACCGCGGTCGGGCCTCTTAACTTGGCGTAGCCGATGGATGATTTGCTCTCGCCATCAACGGCCCGATAGAAAAGGTGGATGTCTTCGCCATCTTGGAAGCAGGCCGGATTGAGTACGGCCGCGCTTTCAAACTCATTCGCCGTCGCCTCAAGCACGACGCCGAGTTTAGTGATTTTCAATTTGTGGTCCATGGGTGGGATGCCCCTTTTATCTTAACAGCTAGATCTGCAGGCAACAACTGGGGAAAAGTAGCGGGAGGCGCATTCCACCTTCC
>CAZKCN010000019.1:7567-7936 GCA_964551555.1 uncultured Candidatus Saccharibacteria bacterium
GGTTACCGCCCCCCCAAAAAAAATCCTCCGCCGGCCGGCGGAGGATTTTTTATTTTGGACCCCGTTCCAAAATTTACAACAGTTGTTTCAGCTATAGTTCCTAATACGGGACAGGGACAATAGGGTATCAATTGCGGTCGTAAATTTTGGAACGGGGTGGACCTAGGCGGAATTGAACCGCCGTCTCGTCAACTTGCCCCGTTAGAAATTTATCTTGGACCTGAGGGAAATCGAATCCCTGCCTCCGCAACTCGCCCCGTTAGACATTCTTTGTGGACCTAGCGAGAATCGAACTCGCGTCTCCACAATGCGAATGTGGCGTCGTGCCACTAGACCATAGGCCCTTCGGCACTATGTCTAACGGGGTGA
>CAZKCN010000020.1:0-7797 GCA_964551555.1 uncultured Candidatus Saccharibacteria bacterium
CGGCGAAGTTCGCCGCGCCGCAAAGCGAGTTTTTCTTTTTCAAAGTCAAGGCGCTGAAGGGCCGAGCGGATAACGCTTGCCTCCTCCTCGCGCTCGCGGAGATTCTGCCAGGAGGCGCGAAGTCCGGTTTGTTTTTCTTTTAGGGCATCAATCTTGGCGGCGATGTCTTGGCGGATGGCCGAAAGTCTCTGGTCAAGATCGGCAAGTTCCCGCTCGCGGGATTCTTTCCTTGAGGCAAGGTTGCTCTCGCGGGCGGCTTCTGATTCTTTACCGTCTCTCGTCTCTTTGGCCGGTTCTTCAAGCTCGGCAAGAATGGATTCAATGCGCCTCGCCGCGGCTTCTACTCGCGACTTGATTAGAGCGAGATCATCAAGGCCGAGAATTTCCTTTATCGCGCCCATAATTGAAGCCAGGCTCTCCCTGATTGGGGAGGCGTCAATCAGCCGTTTTTTCCTGGCGGGCGGCTCGGAGGCGCTTTCGGCTTCAAGGAGTCCCTCTATCCGGCCGAGCTCCCTGGCCATCTCGCGGCGCTGATTTTCAAGCCGAGTAAGTTCCAAGTGCCGGCTTTGCAGATGAGAGTCCTCTTCGCCTTTTTCTTGTTCGGCTGCTTTCTTTTTCAGTTCGGCGGCTTCTTTTTCAAGAATGGCAAGCCGCGCTCTTGACGGCGAGGCTTCGCGTTCCAAAGTTTCGGCTTCGGCGGAAATATCCCTTTCTTCTTTGGTGATGTAGGCGCGGTAGTAATCTTTAAGCTCCTCCTCCACGACCTCCCGCTTCTCGGCACGCTCGGCCTGCGTTTTCAGGAATCTTAAATGCGGCTTTATTTCTTTGAGCAAAGCCTCCACCTGGGCCATGTTTTCGGTTGTCTCCTCAAGTTTGCGCTCGGCTTGTTTTTTGCGCAATTGATGTATTCTTAAGCCGATGGTCTCCTCCAGGATTTCGCGCCGCTCGCGGGGCGGCGCTGAAAGGATGCGGTCCACCTCGCCTTGGCCGATGATATTATGCTTGGTTTCGCCGAGGCCCATTTTGGCGATCAGCTCCACGATATCCTTCAATCGGACTTGCGAGCCGTTGAGAAAATATTCGTTGGCGCCGTCGCGGAAAGCTTTCCTTTCCAGGGAAACTTCACTGAAGTCAAGAGGGATGGCGTGATCGCGGTTGTCAAAGGTCATTACCGCCGAGGCCTTGCCCATGCGCGGGGAGCTCGCCGAGCCGTTGAAAATCAAATCTTCCCCCTTTTTGCCTCGGAGAGTCTTTAACGATTGTTCGCCAAGAACCCAGCGGATGGCTTCGGCGACATTGGATTTGCCGGAGCCGTTGGGGCCGACGATGGCGCTCGTCGCCGCCGGGAACTCAAAAGTTGTAGTTCTGGCGAAAGATTTAAATCCCGAGAGGACAAGTTTGGACAGTCTCATTCTCGTTGCTGAAAACCGCTATCGGTTTTGGAACTCTCGTCTCGTTACCCCCAGTTTTTGGCGGCGAGGGCTTGTTTTGCCGCTTCCTCCTGGGCGGTCTGTTTGGACGCGCCTTCGCCCTCGGCGACCAATTCCTCGTTGAGGAAGATGCCGACGGTGAAATGCTTGTCGTGGTCCGGACCCCATTCGCGAAGAACTTCGTAGGTGGGAGTTATGCCGACGCGCTCCTGGGCTTCTTCCTGGAAGAGCGACTTCGGATCCTTATATAGCTTCTCGGCTATCACTTGTTCCAGGCGCGGCAGTAGGTTTCGCTCCACGAAACCGCTCGCGGTCTCATACCCCTGATCAAGATATATTGCCCCGGTAAGAGCTTCAAAGGTGTTGGCCAGTATGAACTGACGCGCTCGGCCGATGTCTTTCGACTCGCCGCGGGAAAGCATCAGGAACTCGTTTACGCCGATTTCTTCGGCAACCATAGAAAGCATTTTAGCGTTGACCAGGGCGGCGCGAAGACTGGTAAGCTCACCCTCTGGTTTTTCCGGGTATTGATGATATAGTTTTTCGGTAACGACGAGTTCAAGCACGGCATCGCCCAAAAACTCCAGCCGTTCGTTGTGGCCCAAACGGAAGCGCGGGCTCTCGTTAAGATAAGAGCGGTGGACGAAAGCTTGTTCGAGGAGATCTTTATTGCTGAACATCAGCCCTAGTTTGGATTCAAGATTGGCAATATCCATTGGCACTAATGCCCAATTTCCAATTGATCTAATTTCTAGTCAATATCCAATGACTCAATGAGGAAATGTCGGGCGCCTCCGGCTGGAATCGTCGGGATTTGGATATTGGGCTTGATTAGGTCAATTAGGAATTAGTCATTCCGTTAATTTTTTAATGGCCGCATCGATGATATGGTCGGTGTCGTTATAGTGTTTGGTTTTTTTAACCTCGGCCATCGGATACCATTTGCCGTCAACCAGACCTTTGCCTTCTTCCAAAGTTATCTTTTCTTCTTCGGTTTCCACCAGGAAATAGACGACGCGGCGGAGAACATTTTCGCCGTACTCGGTTGTCGCCGGATACGTATTTTGGCCTATCTCGCCGACGATTTTCCCGGCTAGGCCGACTTCTTCGCTTACTTCGCGAGTCGCCGCTTCTTCCGGCGTTTCGCCTTCCTCGCGATGGCCTTTGACAAAAGTCCAGTAGTTGAAGATATCGCGGACCATGACCCAGAAGATTTCTTGACCCTCGCGGCGAAATATCACTGCGCCGGCGTAGTCTTCTTTTCTTGGCTTATCTTTGGTCCCGCGCGCATGGTCTTTACCCGGCTCGCCCATCTCGCGATAAACCGTGCCGAGGACACCATTGACGAATTTCCCCGATGACTCGCCGCCGAAGCTTTTAGCCAGCTCAATAGCCTCGTTTATTGAGACTTTGGGCGGCACGGCCTGGTAATCGCCGTAGAGAAGTTCGTAAAGGCCGAGCCGCAGTATATTGCGGTCAACCATGGCAATCTGGCTGATCGGCCACTCCGGGGCGGACTTTTCAATTATGTCGTCAATTTTATCGGCTTTATCAATTACTCCGCGGACGAGTTCGCGCGGGAATTTCTTGTCTTCCAAGCCGGGACCGAATTCGGCCAGATTTTTTTCAAGAACTCCTTCCACCATGCCCGGGTTGCACCCGTTGAAATCCCATTCGTAGAGGGTTTGCATGGCGATGGAGCGCGAGAGATGGCGTGAAGCCATTGGGGCTGGTTAAGTGAATTAAGCAAGTTAAGCGAGTTAAGCTCAAGCCGCCTATGCACTTAATTAACTTAATTTACTTAACTAGCTTAACTTGCTTACTTGTGCGATAGCTCTTCCGCGCTTAAGTCTTTTTTCTTGGCTTCTTGGGTTTGTTCGTGGGCGTGAAGCTCCTTTTCTTTCTTGCGTCGCTCCCTTTTGTCAAGTTTGGCCAAGACATCAATGATTTGCCGGCCGTTGTAATAGCCGCAGTTTTGGCAGACGGCGTGCGGTAGAGTTTCTTTTTGGCAATGGGAGCAAAGCGAAGATGGCGGCGATTTTAGGGCATGATGCGATCGCCTTTGCCGCGTTGCCGAGCTTGTGTGGCGCATTCTTACAACCATGTTTTGCGGGTTATCATTGCCGGATAATTATAGCAAATAACCGCCCGGCGGGCAAGGAAAGGCCGCGGCGTACTGACCGCGGCATCTTGCTCGCTCCGGCCATCGGCAATCCCTTTGCGGCTGCATTGCCGTCAACTCACTTCTCCAGTTCTTCCGATAGTATAAGCCGCGCCTCCAGCATCACGGCGGCTTTTTCGGCCTCGGGGGCGAGTTCCAACAAGTCCGGACGTCCGGCTAACTTTATCGCCGACGCGAAACCGATGTTAAACGATTCGTCAGCGAGATTGAGTACTGTCTGCGCGAATGGACCGAACCTATTTATCACCTCGTCCGCCTCGCGCATAACTTCAGCGGTGTTGGCAACTAGCTCCCGGTCCGCTTTTTCCCGCCGCATGATGCATCCAGCCAGTTTTCTGGCTGATCCCAGCAGCCGGTTAAGCGCATCCATGAATGCTTGCGCGGCTTTCTCTCCTTCGTCGAGGAGTGATTCGCCGCCTTTCTCCGCGTATTCAGCCATGGCTTTTCCTCCTTTGTTCAGTCGAGAAGGTTTCGTCGTTCACCGATCGGAGCATTTTACGACTAAAGAGTACAAAAAGGGGGTTGAAAAAGCAATAAAAAAGGCGGGACGCTGTCCCGCTCTAGGGAGCCCGGTGCGCTGGCTTGCGAAGATAGGCGCAAATCGCTCCCGAATTGCGGAAAGATCGCAATAGGAGCGCTTTGGGCTTCTGACCGCGAGGCACGGTGGTGAAGTTCAACTTGAGGTCGCGGCGCATCTGGCGAATTTCTACCCCTCTCGCTTCGAGAGCGCGCATGGTGGCAAGACTTCCCTGCCTTATGATCGTCCAGATGCGCGTGCCATTGTGCCCCCGGTCAATGAAAACCGCTTCAACCGATCGGAGTTCAGCGTACTCCTGCCGGACTACTCCCCGGAGATGCCGCATGCTCGGCGACATACTATCCTCCTTCCTCTGCGGTTTCGAGCTCATTCTCGGCGGCGAGGATGTCCTCACCGTGGTCCTCGGCGATTACGCTGCGGCTTTTGGCCATGAAGTATTCCGGTACGTGCGGGTTACTCCACTTGGCGCGTGGTACTAAATCAACGACATCGTATCCCTCACCGTTCCAACTGGAGAACGTCTGGCCGGTACTCTTGTCGGTGAAGCGAATACCGGTGCTTCCTTTAACAAATCGCGGCGTCGCATATTGCTCCTCTGCCATCTTCGCCTCTCTTTCTCTCCGGCGCGGGCTTCTCTTGCGCCAAACGCCATGCCCTACCTCTTAACCACGATACCCCTCTCATACGCCTTAAGGCGCTTCAGGGCAATGCTCGTCCGCGGACCATCATCCTTTCGCCATGCCGGCGTGGCGCTCCAAGCGCTCAATTCGTTTGGCGTGCATCCGCAGTTCCATTTCGAGTGCGGTGACCGTCCGCAGGAGCGGGCCCATCGTAACTTTCAGGTCGTGGATGTCCTGTTGGATAAGATCAAGGCCGTCGGTGATGAGGCGGATATCCTGTTTCGTCGCCATGCGCAACTCAAGGTCGTCGAAGCCGTGTTTTGTGATACGGGCCAACTCCTCAACTTGCTCCTCAATGGATTTCTTCTTTGGCATGATTGGCAATAATCATGAAACAGGCGACCTCCGACTACCGCTTAGTCATGATACTCCTCTTATACACGTCTAGGTGCTCAAAAGCAACCTGCCCTTTCTATTGAAGTCGGACTTCAATAATCAGCGCTTGGCCATGATGCTTCTTTTATACACGTCGAGGTGCTCCAAAGCAATACCCGTGCCTTTGGCGTCGCGCGGCCTCAACCGGGTGGGCTCGGCCGCGCTCCTTGAAACCTTGCGGTTTCAAGACTTCCACCACAGACGGGGCGATTTCGCTGCCGCGAAATACGCCTCGCGTCTCGACGGGGAAACTCCCGTTTCCCCGACCCCCTTCCCGCCAAAGGCTCTTTTTTCTCATCGTTTAGCCATAATTGAGCGCTTATACACATCTAAATGTTCAAGGGCAATACCCGTGCCTTTGGCCACGCATAAAAGCGGCTCATCGGCGATACGAGCCGGCACTCCGGTTTCCTGATGAACGAGCTTATCTATGTTTCTTAAAAGCGAAGTTCCTCCGGACATTACAATGCCCCGCTCCATTACGTCGGCGGCGAGTTCCGGCGGAGTGTCGTGAAGAACTTTTTTTATGGCCTGGATGATTTCGGCCAGAGGATCGGCAATGCCCTCGGTTATCTCCGATGAATATATTGTTGCGAGCCGCGGCAATCCGGTCAGAAGATCCCGCCCCTTTATACTCATGGAGATATCGTCGTCAAGGGTTGTAGCGCTGCCGATTTTTATTTTTATGTCCTCGGCGGTGCGATCGCCAATGGCCAGGTTGTAATGCTTTTTGATGTAATCGGCGATGGCTTGATCCAGCTTGTTGCCGGCGACTTTAACCGAGTTAGAGGTAACGATGCCGCCAAGAGAAATCACGGCGATGTCCGCCGTCCCGCCGCCGATGTCCACGACCATGTGCCCAACCGGCTCAAATATCGGGATGCCGGCACCTATGGCCGCGAGCACCGGTTCTTTGACGACGTAGGCCGCTTTAGCTCCTGATTTGGTCGCCGCTTCAATGACCGCCCGTCTTTCGGTGGAGGTTACTCCGGCCGGCACGCTGATCATAACTTCGGGCTTAATGAGCCGGATGCGGCCCGCCGTTTTGTCAATGAAATATCGGAGCATCGCTTCGGTAACGCGGTAGTCGGCAATAACGCCGTCCTTTAGCGGACGGTAGGCAATAATGGTCTCGGGAGTGCGCCCGATCATGCTGCGCGCCTCATTGCCGACGGCAAGTATGCGGTTATCTTCGGACGACACGGCGACGACCGACGGCTCATTGATAACCACGCCTTTAGTGGGAATAAAGACGAGAGTGTTGGCGGTGCCGAGATCAATGCCTATTTTGCGAGTGAACATAGCTGGTTAAGTAAATTAAGCAGGTTAAGCAAGTTAAGCAGCCGGTGCTTAATCCACTTAATTTACTTAACTCGCTTAACTAGCTCACCCGTTGGATATCTGCTCCCAACGCTCTAATTCTCTCATCTATCCTTTCATACCCCCGGTCAACATGTTCAAGCCCGGTTATCTCCGAAGCGCCTTCGGCAATGAGAGAAGCAATGATGTGGGTCATGCCGGCGCGGATATCGCGCATCTCAAGCGTGGCCGCTTCGAGAGGCGTTTTGCCGCGGATTAGACATGAGTGATTATACATTTTGCCCCGAAAACGGCAATGCAGCGCCCCCAGGCATTGCGAGGTTACTTTGATGTCTGCGCCCATCTTGTTCAGATCCTCGGCGTAGCCAAAGCGGTCCTCATATACTGTTTCGTGAATTATTGATTCGCCGTCGGCTTGAGTCGCAAGCGCGGCAAAGGGCTGCTGCCAATCGGTCATAAATCCCGGATGGGTGTCGGTTTCGATGCACAGCGGCTTGAGCTTTCCTTTTTTGAAAAATCTTATGCCGTTTTCACCGACCTCGTACTCCCCTCCCGCGCGCCGGATGGAGTTGAGGAAGGTGACCAAATGGTCTTGTTCAGCCTCTTCAACAAGAATATCGCCGCCGGTGGCCACGGCCATTACGGCGAAAGATACGGCTTCGTTGCGGTCGGGCATGACTCGATGCCGAGCACCATGCAGCCGGGGAACGCCTTCAATGGATATTTTCCGGCCAGAGCCGAGTTCAATTATCGCTCCCATTTTCTGGAGTATCTTTATAATGTCAGTTATTTCCGGTTCAGTGGCGGCGTTCTCAATAGTTGTCTTGCCGCGCGCCAAGACCGATGAAAAGATCGCCGTTTCGGTGGCGCCTACGCTTGGGTAGCGGAGGATTATGTTCGCGCCAGAGAGGCCGTCGGTCGCGGCCGTAATTGTTGAGTCGGTAACTTCTATTCTTGCGCCGAGGCGCCGAAGAACGGCGATGTGCATATCAATTGGACGGGGACCCAGACGGTCGCCGCCGAGAGTCGGCACTTCGGCGAAGCCTACGCGCGCCAAAAGCGGCCCCAAAGCCAAAATAGGGATACGGTTTTTACGCGAGAGCTCCTTTACCCTGGGGTTTTTTATCTCCGCGGTTTGTATCTCAAGCTTTCTGCCGTTGCGGCTCACTTTGCTGCCGATGTTCCCGCAAAGTTCGGCGACAATATCAACCTCGCCGATAGTCGGAACGTTCTCAAGCGACAGCGGCTCGTCGGTAAGCAAGCTTGCGATCA
>CAZKCN010000021.1:0-7566 GCA_964551555.1 uncultured Candidatus Saccharibacteria bacterium
GTCGGACGAAGTTTTTGCCCCGGATTTGGTAGCCAGCTGCAAGGGCACATATTCGGTCAGGGTTTCGGGGGTGATGACGACACCGCAAGCGTGAGTAGAGGCGTGGCGCGCGACACCTTCGAGTTTTATCGCGCGGTCAACGAGCCGTTTGGCTTCCGGTTGAGCTTCGTAAATCTCCTTAAACTCCTGAACTTTTTCGAGCGACTCGGCCAAACCCATGTGGAAGGGGATCATTTTGGCGAGAGTATCACAAAAGTTATAAGGGATGGAGAGGGCCCGCCCGGTGTCGCGGATCGCCGCCCGCGCGGCCATGGTGCCGAAGGTTATAATCTGGGCAACATGATCCCGCCCGTACTTTTTGGCCACATACTCAATAACCTCGTCGCGGCGGCGATCGGAAAAATCAAGGTCAATATCGGGCATGGAGATGCGCGCCGGGTTCAAAAAGCGCTCAAAAAGCAGGTTATATTTTATGGGGTCAACGTTGGTGATGCCGAGAAGATAGGAAACGAGGGATCCCGCGGCCGAGCCGCGTCCCGGGCCGACGATAATGCCGTTTTGTTTCGCCCAGTTGACGAAATCCTGGACGATGAGAAAGTAGGAAGCAAAGCCGGTTTCGCTGATGACTTCAAGTTCGTAAGCCAGGCGCTCCAAAATTTTCTTGGCTTCCGGGTCTCCGGCCCGGTTGGTTATTGGCCCATACCTTTTCTCAACATTGCCGCGAGCCAGTTTTTCAAGGTAGCTTTCATTGGTGAAGCTTTCCGGAACTTGAAACGGCGGCAGGAGTGATTGACCCATGGGTATTTCTAAACTCACTCTTTCGGCGATTTCCTGGGTGTTGGCGATGGCTTCGGGTACGGCGGCAAGAAATTCCGAAATGTCCTGGGTGCTTTTCATTGAAAAATCCTCGGCGCGCATGGTCATGCGGTTCTCATCCTCCACGCGATTGCCGGTCTGAACCGAGACTAAAATATCCTGGGCTTCGCTGTCTTCGGATTTGAGGTAATGAACGTCGCTGGTGCCGACGAGTTTTACGCCGAGTTTCGCCGAAAGTTCAGCGAGCGCGTCGTTTACGATTTTCTGCTCCGGTATGTTGGGGTGGATGCCGAGTTCAAGATAAAAATTGCCGCGGCCGAAAATACTCTGATACTCGCCGATGAGCGATTCGGCGCGCTCCAGCCTCTTTGTAAGGATGGCTTTGGGTATCTCGGCGTTGAGGCAGCCCGAAAGGCCGATCAGTCCTTCGGCGTGTTCGCGGAGGAGGTCTTTATCAACTCGGGGTTTATAGTAAAAACCTTCCAGATGCGCTTTGGTGGCGAGCTGGATGAGATTTTTGTAACCGCGGTAATTCTCGGCGAGGACGGTTAAATGGTAGCGTTTGTCGTCAATGCCCGGGCGTTTGTCGCTCATTTTTTCGTTGGCAATGTACAGTTCCGAGCCTACAATAGGCTTGATGCCGGCTTTTCTCGCTTTCTGGTAGAATTCAATTGCGCCGTACATCACGCCGTGGTCGGTAAGGGCGAGGGAGTCAAAGCCGAGGTCGCCGGCGCGTTTGACCAAGTCGTCAATTTTGGCCAGGCCGTCAAGCAGGGAGTAGTGGGAGTGGACATGAAGGTGGGTGAATTTCATAGAGTAATCGCGAATATACGAATCGCGGCGAATATACAAATATACGAATTCATATACTTGCGTTTGATTTGTATATTTGTGATTCCTCCCAGTGTAGCAGATGAAAAAGCGGCTCACAATCGGCATTGACGAAGTTGGGCGGGGGGCTCTCGCCGGGCCGGTGGTTTTGGCGGCGGTGGCTTTGACCGGCCGCATCAGCTGGCGGCACCCGCGCTTCGGCCGGATCCGCGACTCTAAAAAGTTAACGCCCAAAAAGCGAGAGGAATGGTCCGAATATTTGCTCGCGCATCCTAAACTTACCGCCTGTGTTACGCGGGTTGGCCCGAGCGTGATTGATCGGGTAAATATCTCGCAAGCGGCCAACCGCGGAGCGTTGCGCTTGATTAAAAAAGTTTCGGAAAGAAACGGCAATTTTTTTGCCTGGCTCGACGGCGGCTTGGTTTTGCCGGAGGGCGTGCCGCATAAGACGGTGGTAAAAGGCGATGAAAAAATTCCGCTCGTTGCCGCGGCGTCCATTATCGCCAAGGTCGCGCGCGACCGGATGATGGTTAATCTCGGACAAAAGCTTCCCGATTATGATTTCGCGCGGCATAAAGGTTACGGGACGAAAGCCCACCGAGAAAAAATTTCTCGGCATGGAAAGTCGGAGGCGCATCGGAAGTCGTTTGCGTTCCACAAGTCCGCTATTGCGTTTTGATAGTAGATATGATATGAGTAAAACCTGAATGCAGTGCTGTATGAAATCGTAAACCCCGAAAGGAGGATGCGATGCCGGAGCAGAAAGAGACGCCTGTTTTGCTGCAATCCGCCTCTCAATCTACTCGCCTGCCTATGCCCGCAGATGGTGAAGTTTTCGAGCTGACGCTCGACGGGGATGCACCAGAAAATCAGCCCCTCGAGATGGTGCGGCAGGCCGGCTATGACAACTGGCAGGAGTGGGAGCACAATGGTCCGGCAGTGAAGGGTAGAGAAACCCGCCGCTTCAAGTGGGTTTACATCGGCTACCAGCCGAACCTCGACGCCGTGCGTGCCGCTCTCGCTACCCATGGGAAGATCCCCGAGGGTCAGTGGCGGGAGGCGGTCAAGAAAATGTTCAAGCACGACATTTGGCGTCCCTGCGGTATTGCCGATCCCTCGTGGGAGCCGCCTCGGTTTGGCGGCAGCATCCCTTACTGCCCGTACATCAGCTCGGACGGCAGCTCGCGCTTCAAGTGGGTTATTGATGGTTTCCCCGACCACTGGCGCTGGCTCGTCGAGGTGAACGAGTAACGGGCACACTGGAAGTTATTGTCCCGCATGGTCAAAACAACATGCGGTTTTTTGTTATTGGAAGTTAGCCGAAGCGGCAATTTTATGGTATATTGCCATTTGTTATGTTAGTCGGCCATCGGCGCAATATCAATTATTTGTTGCGGGTTTTGTTAAACGGGATGGCGGCTCATACCTATCTTTTCCACGGGCCGGAGAGCGTGGGTAAAAAAGCCGTAGCTTTTGAATTAGCCCGATCGCTTCTTTGCGAGCGGGGACATGCGGATTTTGGCGGATGCGGCGAGTGCTGGAGTTGCCGCGCGGTTGCGGCTTTGACTCACCCCGACTTTATTTTTCTCTCGCCGGAAAATTTGCTGGTTGACGGCGAGGGCCAACGGGCCATCGGCATTAAAAATATCCGCGAACTTCGGCGAATGACGGCCGAGCGCCCGTGGAGCGGGGAGCATCGGGTGGTGATAATTGATGACGCCGAGAATTTGAGCCGCGACGCCCAGTCGGCTTTGCTGAAAACTCTGGAGGAGCCGGGCGAGGGAACGGTTTTTATGCTCATAACTTCTTCTCCCGCAGCGCTTCTTTCAACCGTTTCTTCGCGGAGCGTCAGTCTCGGTTTTTCTTTTGTTGACGATGGCGATATGGAGCCGCTCCTCGGCGGCGTTCTTGGCGAGCGAAAACGAAAACTTTTGGAAATAGCCGAAGGGCGGCCGGGCATCCTCGTGCGGCTGGTAAGCGATGAGAATTTTGAAAGAGCCGTGTCGGCGAAAGAAGCCGGTCTCTGGAAAATCGCCGGCGCGGATCTTTGGGATATGCTGGCTTTTTCCGGAAAGACCGGCCGGGAGCCCGGCGAGCTTGAGACCCTGATTCTCTTTCTTGTCCGCGAACGAAGAAAGACACTAGGTAAGCGTCTTACCGCCGGCGGCAGGGGGCTGGAGATTCTTTCGGCGGCTCGGTTTTTGGAATCGCTTCTTTGGAAGCTCGCCGTCATCCGGTCAACGGCTGCGAACCGCCGCCTCGTCGCCGACAGCATCTTTTTTGATTTACATAGCTTGGCCCCGCGGGGTTTAGTATGAGCGCGAGAGCCACGGTTATAATTTTTGTCATCATTTTTTCTCTCGGCATCTTTTTAATTGTCGTTTTGCCTTTTGTTTTAGGCAAGAAGCCAGAGGCGGATGATGGCGGCGCGGCCGATGCCGAAAAGACGGAGGAGATTCAGGGTCGCGGCATTTTCCGGTCTGATGACGGCGGCCGAACATGGCAGCCAAAATCGTCGGCGGAAGGCGGCGGCGGATCTGTAGCTTCTTTCAAAGTCAACCGGCTTATCCCCGATCCCAAAGATCATCGCTCTCTTTACCTCGCTACCGACGGCAACGGCCTGTGGTTGAGCCGGAGCCAGGGTGATTTGTGGTCTAAGGTCAATGATGGGGCCGGCGCGCTGCAACCTGGCGCCAATGTTCTGGCTCTGGCCGTCAATCCCGATAACAATAAAGAGTGGTATGTCGCCGTGTTTCAGGAAAGCCGCGGGCGGGTGCTCTACACCGCCGATAGCGGACGGAACTTCAAGGAGGTTTACGCAACACCCTTGGAGCGTTATGGCGTCTTTGATGTTTACTACGACCGCGCTCGCGGGGCGGTGATGATCGCCACCGGCCAGGGCGGATTGCTTGAATCTTTGAATCGCGGCCAGACCTGGCGGGTGGCGAGATGGTTTGCCGACGGTCTTATTCGTCTGCTGGTCAACCCGCTAAAGAGCGACACGCGTTTTGTAATTACGCCGGAGGGCAGTATTTTTCGCACCGAAGATCGGGGGAAAAGCTGGCTAGACGCGACCCCGGCCATTCGCGGATTCGGCAACGCGACTTTAAACCAGCGCTGGTTTGCGGATGAAGCCGGCGGGATTTATCTCGGCTCGGCCTATGGCCTTCTGCGTTCGCGGACCGACGGCTCGTCCTTTGAAGCTCCGCCGTTGATCATTCCTCCCGATGTTCTTCCGGTCCTGGCGGTGGCCGTGGATCCGCGCGATGCGAAACATATCGCGGTTGCGGCGGCAAGCGAGCTTTATAGTTCTAAAGATGACGGCGCGACTTGGGAAGTAACCGCCGGTCCGCCGGGGGCGGAAAGAGTAAACTATCTATTGATAGACGCCAAAAGTTCGGAGGTAATTTATGCTGTGACCGAGTAGGTCTTTGGCCGGTATGGATATAGCCGACGAAACAAGGTATGACTGATTTAGCCAAAAAGTTGGATGATATTTTGACTTTGCTTAAAACCGAGGTTGCTTCCTTGCGCACCGGGCGCGCCACGCCGGCTTTGGTTGAGGATCTGGAAGTGGAAGCCTACGGCGTAAAACAACCGCTGAAGGCTCTGGCGGCTATTTCCGCTCCGGAGGCCAGACAAATTCTCATCCAGCCGTGGGATAGATCGCTTCTCGCGGCGATAGAGAGGACTATTCACTCATCGTCCCTCGGCTTGAATCCTGTTACCGACAAAGATATGATCCGCCTGCCTTTGCCGGCGCTGACCGAGGAACGCAAACGCGATTTGGTAAAACTGCTCAAAGAAAAACTGGAGCAAGTCCGCATTCAGGTCAGGCGCGTCAGGGACGAAGCAATGAAGGTTATTGAAGCCGAAGAAAAATCAAAAAGCATCTCTGAAGACGAAAAATTCCGGCGCAAGGATGAAGTTGAGAAAAAGGTGGTGGAGCGGAATAAGAAGATTGAGGAACTGGGAGCGGCCAAGGAAAATGAGATAATGAGTGGATGATTGATGATCTGATGCATGAGAAGAGCAACAAAAATTCTTCTTACAACCCAGATGATTGCAGTGGGAACGGCAGGGATGCTGGCTCCGATTTACGCTATCTACGTTCAGAAAATCGGCGGGGACATTCTCGCAGCTTCGGGGGCTTGGACGGTGTATTCTATCGTAGGCGGCGTTCTTATTATTTTTCTTGGCAGAATAACTGACCGCGCAAGAGAGCCGGAGTATTTTATTGTTGCCGGTTTCTTTGCTGCTTTTGTGGGCTACGCCGGATATCTTTTCATAAAGAGTCCTTCTCATCTTTTTATAGTACAAGCTGTTCTGGGCTTGGCCACAGCTCTTATGACGCCGGCTCATGACGCCCTTTATACCGAACATCTCAATGGCGGAAGGTTTGCGTCGGAGTGGGGAATTTAGGAAGGGATGTGGCTTATTACCGAAGCATTAGCCGCGTTTATCGGGGGTATTATTGTGGTTTATGTTGGGTTCAAAGCACTCTTTATTTTAATGTCCGGGCTCTCGTTGGTTACCGCTATTTATATCTGGCTTTTGCCACGCAGGGTTTTATGATTTTAACCATTATCTTTTTTGTTTTACTGCTCGGCGTTTTAGTTTTGGCTCATGAATGGGGGCATTTTTTCGTTGCGCGCCGGTTCGGCGTCAGGGTTGAGGAGTTCGCTTTTGGCTTCCCGCCGCGGGTGGCGAGCTTCGTCAAGAAGGGCACGCGTTACGCTTTCAATCTTTTACCCCTTGGCGGCTACGTGAAAATCTTCGGTGAAGGCGGCGAA
This sequence comes from uncultured Candidatus Saccharibacteria bacterium, assembly GCA_964551555.1. GTDB lineage: Bacteria > Patescibacteriota > Minisyncoccia > Sungbacterales > SURF-37 > CAYNAP01. Next base: position 6,441 of record CAZKCN010000021.1, read on the forward strand.
GAAACCCATAACCCCGAGAGTTTCAGTTCGCGGCCGCTCGGCCAAAGATTTCTGATAATTGTCGCCGGCGTCGTTATGAACGTTATTCTGGCTTGGGTTCTTTTCAGTTTTGGCCATGGGCTCGGTTTGCCGACGGTTGTCGGCGAGGATAGTTCGGCCGAAAACGTCCGCGTGACCATCGTCGGCATCGGTATTGATTCTCCGGCCGAAAGAGCCGGCTTGCGTTTCGGAGACGCGATAACATATCTTCGCGCCGGGAGTGATGTTCTGGAAATCGGCTTTGTTGATGACGTTCAGCGGTTCATTGAGCGCCATAGGGGGGAGAAAATCATCATTGACGTTGAACGCGGCCAAGAAAAAAGCACAATAGAGGCGGTGCCAAGAATCTCGCCTCCATCGGGCGAGGGCCCGCTCGGCATTGCCATGGCCAAGGTCGGCGTGGTGCGTTCGCCTTGGTACCGAGCTCCTCTGGACGGACTTAAAACAACGGCCAGCGCGGTTGTGGCCATTGTCCGGGCGCTTGGCGGCGTGGTCAGGGATTTTGCCGCGCGCGGCGAGGTTTCAGCCGAGGTTTCCGGGCCGATTGGCATTTTTGTTCTAGCCAATCAAACGCGGCGCCTCGGGATGGCCTATTTACTGGAACTCGCCGGCGTTCTTTCCGTTAATTTGGCGCTATTAAATATTTTGCCGTTCCCCGCGCTCGACGGCGGGCGAGCGGTTTTTTTGCTCATTGAGAAAATACGCGGCGCGAGGGTCAGCCCCCGGCTTGAGCAAATGATACATATCGCCGGTTTTGCCGTTCTTACTTTGCTCATTCTCTATATAACCCATCGGGATATCGTGCGTTTCTTTTAACGTATCCCGCTTGCTTCTAGCGGGGCTTGCTCCGGTAGAAGCCCGCGCTGGAAGGCGCGAGACGCCTGCGGCGTCTTGCTTCTAACCGGGCTTGCTTTTTCTTTGGCGGCGCGGTATAATGCGCCAAGAAGACTGAAAGTCTTTTAATAAAGGTCAATAATAGGCCTCGAATACTAATCACTTTGAGTTGCGAGATACCAATATCCGCGTCTATCCGCGTATTGATCCGCGTTGATCAGCGTGATGCTTACGCGGATTCTCGCGGATAGCA
>CAZKCN010000022.1:0-7547 GCA_964551555.1 uncultured Candidatus Saccharibacteria bacterium
GAAGCGCCCGTTCTAACGGGGTTTACGAAAATACGAAAACAATTTCGCATTTTGTAGCTCTATTAGTCGTTCCGCGTGGAGTAATACACTGTGCCGAGCCACATTCGCGCGGCCTTTCTCCATGGCAGGATAGAGAGAAGATAGCGCAACTCCACGATTTGCTTCAGCGCCCAGCCGAGAAAACCGGAGAATTTTACGATGACGAGATCAGTCAGGGCGTATTTGCCGCCTACGGCGAGAATATAAGGATATGAGTTCATCGGTCGGTACTTTTGCCTGGGTCCGCCGGTGATTTCGGCCACTATGTTTTTAGCCGCGAGACGCGCTTGGCCTTCGGCCACCGGGACGTTTTTGGGCAACGGCTTGCCGGTGCGGGGGAAGCTCGCCGCATCGCCCACAGCGTAAACATGCGGCCGCGCTTCCAAGAACTCGTTGGTCATTATCCAGCCTTTTTTATCTAAGGGCAGACTAAAGTTTTTAAGGATGTCGGGCGGCTTGACTCCTCCCGACCAGATGAAAAGATCGCACGGCAGAGTCTTGCCGCCCGCGAGCGAAATTTCTTCTCCGCTGACTTTTTCAATCGGCGTTCCGGCGATGATTTTCACGCCAAGATTCTTCAGGCGTTTCCTGGCTTTGCGGATTATGCTTGACGGAAATCCGGGCAGAATTTCCGGTGAGGATTCAATTAAGGTTACCTCGGCTCGGCGAGGGTTTTTCCCGGAGCCTGGAGTTTTCTCCAATCGGCGCAGGAAGTTAATTGTTTCGGCGGCGGTTTCAACTCCCGTCGGCCCTCCGCCGCCGACGATAACTCTGAAAACGCCGCGGCCGCTTCCGGCCAGCTCCTCGGCTCTGTTGCGCAGGCGCACGGCGTCCTCAAAAGTTTTTAGCGGGAAGGCTTGCCCGGCAGCACCCGTAATGCCGAAAAAATTCGTTTCCGCTCCCAAAGCGACAATCAGATATTCATAGTTGAGTTCGTTGCCGCTTTTGAAAGTGATGATGTGCGTTCGCGGGTCAAGCCTGATCGCCTCCTCGCCGATGAAGCGTATATGCCGGAAGCGGCCGATGATATCTTCCACTTGGATGCAGATTGAGCTTTTCAGGCACGTGGCGCTTGCTTCTCCTTTGGGGATGGAAGCTATTTCGTAGAGCGCTGGGGTATAAAGATGCTGTTCGCTTTTATTGACCAGAACGAGATTGTAACGGGGGAATAGTCTTTGATCAGCCATCAGCCGGCGCAATTTCAAGAGTGCGGTGATGCCCCCGAAGCCGGCGCCCAACACTACGATGTTTTTTCGTCCCGATTCAAGGATGGCCATGGTTCGCGCCCGCGAATTGCGAATTTGCAATTTGCGGGAATTCATAATTAGCGGCTCTTGCTGATGACAGGGCGAGCCAAATCATCTATTATTATAAGCGATGTTGCGTTACTTGTCGCGGGCCGATATTCGAAGCAAGCGGGTTATCCTGCGCGTTGACTTTAACGTGCCCATTGAAAAAGGCAAGATCGGCGATTACTTCCGGCTTGAGGCCGCTTTGCCCACTATCCGTCGCCTCCTTGGGGGGAGAAATTCGCTGGTTGTAATGTCGCATCACTCTCGCCGCGGCATGAGTCTTTACCCGCTGGCCGTATATTTGAGCCGTGTGCTTCGCCAAAGGGTCATTTTTTTGAGGCGTTTACCCGCAGGCGGCCGGAGGCGCGAGCCAGACAGCCGCGAAGCTGGAGTTTTCCTGCTAGAGAATCTTCGTTTCTGGCCGGGGGAGGAAACCGAGAGCTGGAGTTTAGCGCGAAGGCTCGCGGCCTTGGGCGACGTTTTCGTTAACGATGCTTTCGGTGTGGCGCACCGGCGGGGGGCTTCCTTGACTTTGTTGCCGAAGCTTTTGCCTTCCTACACGGGTTTACTTCTTGAGAAAGAGATAAAAAACCTTGACTCTGTTTTGGACCGGCCGAAAAGGCCGCTGGTTGCCGTTTTCGGCGGCGCGAAAGTTGAAACCAAACTGCCTATCTTAAAACGTTTCAGCAAATTCGCTGACCGGGTGCTGGTCGGCGGAGTTATCGCCAACGTGTTCCTTAAGATGCGCGGTTCTGACGTTGGCGCCTCGCCGGTGGATTTCGCTTCCGAACGCGCCGTCCGGAATGTTGTGCGATCAAAAAAGCTCATTTTGCCTGTGGATGTGGTTGTGGCTAAGTCGCGCGCGGCTGGCCGCGGCCGCGTTGCCGAAGTTGGGGCGATAAAGAAAGGCGAAATTATTCTTGACGCCGGGCCAGCGACTCGCTCGGTTTTTCGGCGCGTTGTTAAGTCCGCAGGCACGGTGGTCTGGAACGGGCCTCTGGGGCTAATCGAGAAAAAGGCCTTTGCCGGAGGGACACTTGCACTCGCTCGAGCGCTCGCAGTATCACGCGCCAAGGCCATTGTCGGCGGCGGGGACTCAATTGCCTTTCTTGATCAAGCCGGACTGTTGAAAAAGTTTAAGCATGTTTCAACCGGCGGGGGAGCGATGCTGGCTTACTTGGCTGGGGAAAAGCTGCCGGCGCTGGAGGCGCTCAGGCGTTCACGGCGTTGATTTGATTTACAGCGAGTAGAAGCGGATCGCTTCGCTTCACGCGGATAGCAACGCGGATAAACGCGGAAAGTGGCTACCAAAACGGGGGAGAATTTACTATATGAAGACACCACATATAAAATTCGTGGAGCGTGCTTCAAGGTTTGGAAAGAATTCGGAGGAGCATTTAAGGAGAAGGTGGTTGACGCCGCTCTTGGTGAAGAATTAAACAAGCAGGGCTTAGAAGTGGAGAATCAGAAACGAATTGATATCTATTATAACGATAAAAAGGTGGGAACATATGTCCCGGACAAAATTATAAGCGGAGTAATACTCCTTGAACTTAAATGTAAACCCTTTCTTACCAGAGAAGATGAGCGGCAGTTCTGGCTTTATCTCAAGGGTTCGGAATATAAGGTAGGCATTCTTGTTAATTTCGGCTCAAGAAAACTTGAAATTAGAAGGCGCGTCTACGATCGCGCCAGGCCACATCCGCGTGAATCCGCGTAAGTATCCGCGTCTATCCGCTTCTAAGTTTCTCCGCTTCTAGTGCTATAAGTTTGGAAGATTATAAAATGAAACGAGTATTGGAAAAGTTAATTGTGTACGCCGACGGCGGCTCTAGAGGCAACCCCGGCCCGGCGGCGGTAGGCGTGGTATTTGGCGACGGGAGCGGGCGGGTGAGCAAAAGTTACGGCAAAACGATAGGCGAGCGGACCAACAACGAAGCCGAATATGAAGCGGTTTTATTTGCTTTGCATAAGGCGCGGGCCCTTTACGGGAAGGAAAAAATAAAAAAGATGGAGTTTGAATTGCGCCTTGACTCGGAACTTGTGGCCGAGCAGTTGAACGGGGGATATAAAGTGGAGGAAGAAAGATTATGGCCGCTTTTTATGAAGGTATGGAATACGCGGCTTGACTTTGGGAAGTTGGTTATAAAACATATTTCCCGCGAAGAAAACCGCGCGGCCGACCGGCTGGTCAACCAAGCGCTGGATAACGAGCAGGGGACACTGATGTAGTTTGGGGGAAAACAAAACTGCGCAGACGCGCAGTTTTGCTTTTCGTTCGCCGATTCTATAAGCCGAATTCTGTATCCCGCTGAAAGCGGGACGGTGATCATCTGTCTAGCCCCGTGATTGCTCACGGGGTCAAGCGAGTGTGCCAACGCGATATCTCGAAATTTCGATATATCGAATGGGCTCCTCTTGCACCGGGCAGGTGTTTTTCTCACCCCGCAAGTCGCCTCGCGGAGCTGTGGGCTCTTACCGCACCCCGCCGAAGCGAGGTGCCCCGCGCGAAGGCGGGCCTTCGTCCGCCGAAGCGGACTTTGGTCCGCGAAGGCGGGCCACTCTTTTCACCCTTGACCTCCCGCCCTGCCGCGTGGCAGGGCGAGGCTCGCTTGTCTTTTGGACAAGCGGCCTTCGCATTGAAAACCTTTAGGGTTTTCGTAACGACGATCGGTAGTATTGTTTCTGTGACACTGTCCCGTTCCCCGCCCAAGTTTTACACCCGAGAACCACCCTGTCGCTCAATCGCTCTTGCGCAAAATTGTCGTACAGCCGATACGGTATCTCCGATGTAAAATTTGGGCGGGTATGGTGGCTGTTAGCCACTGCCTCTAAACCGCGGCAAAGCCGCAGAATGGTGTTCGGACTTTCCTCCCCGCCCTTTTGATTGATAACAAGGTTATACTCAAGCTAAATGCGGAAAGGCAGTTTCCGCAGAGCCAGACAGGCTTCTTATCAATCAAAAGAGCGGGGTGATCACCCAAACCGGAGAACTATACAATTATAGCTGATTGGTCTTCAAAAGTCAACACTCAAACCTCCTGCTCGCATGCCACTTTAACACCTGCCTTCCAGCTATGTTATTATTCAGGTAGCCACAATGCGTAAATTTCAGCAAATTCTAACCGCCGAACGAGGATTTACACTGATTGAACTCCTTATTGTACTTGCGATAATCAGTATACTCGCGAGTCTTGTTTTGGTCTCATTACACCAGGCGCGCATGCGGCTGCGCGAAAGCCAGAGGCTAGCCGCGGTCCATCAGATACAGACTGCTCTGGAACTCTACTACGGTGTGCACGGCCAGTATCCTATGGCTAACCAGCAATGTTCGCCAGCGAGTGGCCAGTATTACGGTTTGGAGCAGCTTGTTACCGAGGGCTACCTTCACAGCATCCCTCCTGATCCTAATCCACCTCCGGGTTGGCCGTGCCATATCTACGCCACCTACAATGTCCCTGGACAGGTAAACGGTTACCATTTTGCTGTTTTCCTCGAAAATCTTTCACATCCAGCGTTGCTTACCGACAGGGACTGCTCGTCGCGGGTCGCAACCCCAAGCCCGCCCCTTTATATTCCCTGTGATACTACCACAGCTTATCTCAACGGCTTCGATGGTCACGAGCAACTCGACTATTTCTTGTTTCAAGGCACGCGAGCAGTCTATGATGTCACCGCGCCATGAAGCGTGATTTCCGTCGGAGCATTGCCGTCTTGGCTTCGCGGAGATTGAGGGAAGTGAGATTCTGGTGCGAAAGAAGAGGATCAAGCTATCGTTTCAAACCCGGCTCCCTACTTTTGTGCGGCAATGCGAATGGCGGGAATCGAACCCGCACCACTTGCTTGGGAAGCAAGTATTCTGCCATTAAACTACATTCGCGTGTTGCGAGTACGGGCTTGCGCTCACCGACGCGGGCTTACGCCCGCGGTTCTCTCAAGAGATTATAGATTGTTTTGAGCCGGTTATCCTCTAGCTACTTTAATCTTTCTTCCAGCAGCTTGCCTACTGTTTCCGGGTTAGCGCCTTTGACCTCTTTCATAACCTGGCCGACCAGAAACTGCAAGGCCTCGCGCTTGCCGGCGCGATAATCCTCTGCGGCTTTAGTATTGGCCGAAATCACTTTTTCAATAATCGGACTGATATCCGCGATCTCCGAAACCTGCCACAATTTCTTTTCATCGGCGATTATTGACGGATCGGCGCCGCTGGCGAACATTTCCTTGAGCACTTCCTTGGCCGCCTTGGACGACAGCCGCCCCTCATATATATAGGTAACCAGCTCGGCGAAGTTTTCCGGGGTGATGAGCGTTTCTCCAATTGGCGCCCCGGTGCCGGCCAGAAGCTTGGCGAGGTCGGTGGTCAGATAATTAGCCGCAAGCTGAAGAGGTTTTTTTGCTCCGGAATCGCCGCGAGAGGAAAGCCACTCGGCAAGTTCCGAAGCAGCGGCTTCAAAAAAAGCGGCGAGCTTCTTGTCGGCGGCAATGGTCGCCGCCATTTTAGGATCAAGGCCAAACTCGCTTAAGAAGCGATCCGTCTTTGCGCTCGGCAACTCTGGCAGCGAGGCTCGGAGTTCTTCAATAAACTCCTGGGTTAAGCGGAGCGGGGGAATGTCCGGCTCCGGAAAGTAGCGATAATCGTCGGATTCCTCCTTGCGCCGCTGTAAGACTGTTACGCCTTTCTTTTCGTCCCAGCCGCGTGTTTCATGCTGTATCTTCTCGCCGCGATCCAGCAATTCGCTTTGGCGCCTGATTTCATAATCTACGGCATCGGCGGCAAATTTAAAAGAGTTGATGTTCTTCAGTTCCACCTTGGTGCCGAGATTTTCACTGCCGGCGGGAGAAAGAGAGATATTCACTTCAACGCGCATTTGCCCTTTTTCCATATCGGCATCGGATGTGCCGAGATAGCGAAATATTTTTTGCAGTTCTTCGCCGAATAGTTTGACTTCGCCGGCTGAACTTACGTCCGGCTCGGTTACCAGTTCCATCAAAGGAACGCCGGCGCGGTTGAAGTCAATCAGCGTGGTTTTGGTTTTGGGGTCATGGATCAGCCGTCCGGTGTCTTCCTCCAAATGGATTCTGCGGATCCTGATCTTTTTTCTCGAATCTTTATCGAATGAACTCGAATGATTCTCGAATGCCGGGTTAATAACTCGTTTAGATTCCAACCTCTGGCGTTTGAAGTTTGCGATGATTGCGAGTGGGATTCCGAGCGTCTTGATGTATCGGCTTGCCTGCCGGATGTCGTGGTTTGTGATGAAGGGCTTAGCCTTCACTTCCAGCAGTATTTTGTTGTCAACAACAAAATCGGCAAAGAAATCGCTTACCTCAAGGCCCCCGAACTTTAAGACAATTTTTCGCTCCCGCTCATATGGGATTTTTTCTCGCTTGAGAACTTCCTCAATAGCGTCGCAGTAGTTCTTCTCCTTATAGATAGGGCCGAGCTTATTGTGTATCTCAAACAAGAGTCGCATGAGTTGATAACTTTCATCTTTCAGAACTATTTTTCTCGAATGATTTTCGAATGGGCTCGAATTGTTCTCGAATATTCGAGATTCATTCGGTACCATTTGAGATGGATTCGGGAGGAGTATATCAAGGTGGCCCCCTGTTGCCAGTGGATGCTGATATTGGGAAATTTGGTAGCCCTTTGGCAAGTCGGGATAAAAATAATTTTTGCGGTCAAATTGCGCGAAGTCGGCGATGTTGCCATTGAGCGCCAAGCCAATGGCCACTGTTTTTTTGACCGCTTCTTCATTGACGACCGGGAGAACGCCCGGGTGCCCCATACATATTGGACAGATGTTTATGTTGGGATGCTTTTCATCGGGGTCGTTCCGGGAGCCGCAGAACATTTTTGTCTCTGTCTTCAGCTCGGCGTGGATTTCCAAACCTATGGCCGCGGTATATTCCATATTAGGTTTCCTCCATAACTCTTAATCTCTCTTCGCCTTTTCGCACCCGGCGGCTTCGCTGTAATTCGGCGAGAAAATCAGCAACGTCCGCGTAGCGATACATCCGGTAGTTGTTTATCGGATTCCGGGCGGCTACGAGAAGTCTGCGCTTGTCCCAATTGCGAAGTGTCAAGGGGGTAACCCCAATTATCTTTGCGACTTCTCTGATTGTTAAATAGCGCGCTTTCATTTTCTCATTCTATCAGATTATCAAAGTTTAGTAATGTTCGGTTATCAATGTTTAGTAAAGTGCTTTAGACTT
>CAZKCN010000023.1:0-7533 GCA_964551555.1 uncultured Candidatus Saccharibacteria bacterium
CTGCGCCATCGCCGGCAGTTTCAGAAGGCAGAAGAGCGTCCACGCCTGCGTCCGCGTCTACGTCTGCCGGCGGGGCAGGTTCCTGCGGAGCATCGGCTTCCGTTTCCGGGTGCGCAAGTCCTAACGCTAAACGATGCTCTTTGGCCTCGATGGAAAGAATTTTAAAGTCATGTTTCTCTCCGAGCTTGAGAATCTCTTTCATTTTCGCCTCACTGCCGAATTCGGAGATATGGGCCAGCCCCTGAATATCCTCATCCAGCTTAACAAACGCGCCGAAAGGGTTGAATTTAGCCACCGTCCCGGAAACAACACCACCCTTCTTATATTTCTCCTCAACCTTAGACCATGGATCTTCTTTGAGAGCCTTGAGCGAAAGCGAAACCTTATCGCCCTCAATGCCTATAACCTTGGCTTTGACTTTGTCGCCGATTTTCAAGACGTCGGCCGGATTGGCGATAAGCTGCCAGTCAATTTCCGAAATATGCACCAAGCCCTCAAGTCCCTCGCCGAACTTAACGAAAGCGCCGAAACTGACAATACCGACAATCTCCCCCTCTATGATCTCGCCGGCCTTGTAGCGAGCGAGCTTTTGCCTGGCCTCCTGCATCTCCTTGGACTTCTCCGAGAAAATCAGTTTGCCTTCAATGGGGTTGATGTCAATTATGGTCACCGCAAGCTCCTGGCCGACCAGTTTTTTAAGTTCTTCAAAAATTCTTTCTTTATCTCCGCCCTCCACCCGCGGATAGTGCTCCTGGGCGAGCTGGGAGGCCGGCAAAAAACCCTGAACGCCCAAATACTCAAGAATGAGTCCGCCGCGATTGGCTTCCAAAACTTTAAGAGCGATCGCCTGACCCGAGTCCATCAGCTGTTTCATATCCTGCCAGTTCTTTTCGCGCCCCGCTTCCTTGAGCGAGAGTTCCACGTAACCATCGTCATTATCCGGCTCAACAACCTTAGCCGTGAGACGGTCACCGACGGCAAGCCCTTTTATGATGTCGCTCGCCTCGGTGAATTCCCGGCCGTAAACAATGCCCGTGCCCCGCGGCCCGAGATCCACGAAAAGGCGGCCGCCTTTTTTCTCAACCACCTCGCCCTCAACGATGTCTCCCGGCTTAAGGATAACGGTGTGTTCGTTCTTTTGCTTCATTAGAAACTCCATGGGGTGTTTGCCCTTTTCAAAAAGATTGGGGAAGCTGCCGGATAATCCATTATTCATGTCTTGAACTGGCCCTTGAAGAAACGGAGTGAGCCCCGTTCAACCCGGCCCTAGCCCGGTTAGAGAAAATTCTCCGGCGGGGCGGGTGGGGTGTCCGGGTCGCAGCCGAGTGGGCACAAAAGCCAATATAGCTAAAAGACCGCAAATTTGCAAGGCGAGGGTCTTCCGCTTGGGCCTAAAATACTGTAAACTGTAAATGATAAGGCAATGCAGTGGAGATTCGGGCCTTACCTTCGAGCCCTCGCTATTTCGCTTTATGACCATAACTTGGTACGGGCAATCTTGCTTTAAGCTGGAAACTCGCGAGGCCATCCTCGCGATTGATCCTTTTTCCAAAGATATTGGTCTTGCGCCGCCGCGCTTTCATGCCGATATAGTTCTCGTAACTCACCACCATGCCGACCACGACAACACCGCGGTCATCGCCGGGCGGAACGGCGAGCCGAAAATCATAGACGGCCCGGGAGAATACGAAATGAATGGTCTTGCCGTTACCGGCATTCCGACGTTCCACGACGAACACGGCGGCAAGGAGCGCGGGGCCAATACCGTCTTCCGTATTGAGACCGAAGGCATATCAATAGTCCACCTCGGTGATTTTGGCGAGAGCTCTTTGAGAGAGGAAACCGCCGAAGGTCTCGGCGACGTGGATATTCTGCTCATACCCGTCGGCGGCGTTTTTACCATTGACGCCGGAACTGCGGCCAAAATCGCCAATCAAATTGAACCGCGCATAGTCATCCCCATGCACTACCGCCTGCCCAACCTCAAAATCAAACTTGGAGCGGTTGGCGATTTTCTCAAGGAATATGGCGCTGCGGGAGCCGAGCGGCTGGACAAACTGAACGTAAAAAAGAAGGACTTGCCCCAAGAAAAAACGCGCACCATTGCGCTTAACCCCGCTTAAGAAACGGAATGTTTGCCCTGATTTTATCAGCCATCGCCCGAATTAGAAAAAAATCCCTGGCCGAACGGCGAGTGTGGGGTACGGCTGTTTTTACTTCCTCGGCATTCATAGTTATCGCTCTCTGGATAGTTTCAATGGACTCACTGCTCCAAAGCGCGTCCCCGGCCGAATTGGGGAACGCGGCCGAGAGAAATGAACTTCTTTCGGGAGCAGACAGCAGCGGAGAAAAAATTGAAGCCAAGTCCGGGGACGCGCTTATGACCCCGTTTCAATCGCTCCAAGCTTGGCTTGAGAAGGCGCGTGACGAAGCCAAGCGAACTTTTGCCGGAGCCTCGTCGCCGGAGCGGGAAGCGTCAAAACCGATTGAAGAGGTAGCCAAGACGGCAGAGTCAAATATAGCCAGCTCCACGCCCGAAAGATCAACCGAAACAGCCGAACAACAAACGCCAGCCAAAGAAAATTTCTCGGCCGGAACCGACATTAAAGCCGCAACAAAAAAAGCTGCTGCCAAAACCGCAAAACCGGCCCCGTCGCCGAGGCCCCAAGAGCCGACGGTGGGTAAAGTTCTCGCGGCAGTTTACGCAACCGATCCGGCCGCATCTTGGTCAGTAGCGAAACTCGCCTCTCCGCCGAGAGACGCGGCAGTGAAAGACCAAAGGCCAAAATCCGGGTTTTACGGCGAGGCGATGGAAATAGCAAAATACAATTTTGCCGAGATGGGCCGCGCGGCAAGGGGCATTTATCAATACCTGGCTAAATAGGGTAAAGAACAATGGCCGATATCGGCAAAATCAACAAAAGAGAAATAGTCCAAGAAATGCAGGACTCTTATTTGGACTACGCCATGTCGGTGATTGTCGCGCGGGCGCTCCCCGATGTCCGCGACGGATTGAAACCGGTCCACCGAAGAATTTTGTACACCATGCACGAGATGGGTCTAACCCACGGCGCCAAGTTCCGGAAATCGGCGGCGATCGTCGGCGATGCATTGGGTAAATACCATCCCCACGGCGACATGGCCGTTTACGATGCCCTGGTGCGCATGGCTCAAACCTTTTCGCTCCGCTATCCGCTGGTTGACGGGCAGGGAAATTTTGGCTGTTTCACCAAAGATACCAAAGTGCGTCTAACCAACGGCCGCATCCTCACATTCGGAGAACTAGTAGATGAGTACCGGCAAAACAGGCGAAATTTTACTTTCACCGTCGGTGAGAACGGCCAAATTGGAGTTGCGGAAATAAAAGCGCCACGTATAACGCGACTGAATGCCGAGATCGTCGAAGTAGTTCTAGACAATGGCGAGGTTATCAAGTGCACCCCCGATCATCGTTTCATGCGGCGAGATAAAAGCTACGCGCCTGCTTGCAAGCTCCAAGCTGGTGATGCTTTGATGCCTCTGTATGCCAAACTTTACGAAGGCCCGGATAAAAATCTGGTTGGATACGAACAAGTATACCAGCCGGAGAGCAATAACTGGGAATTTGCGCATCACCTCGCTGATATATTCAACCTCACTGCGGGTGTATACGAACGGGGTCGCGGGCGCATTCGCCATCATCTCGACTTCGATAAACTCAATAATGATCCGACGAACATCCAGCGAATGCACTGGCGCGAACACTGGCGAACGCATTATCAGCTTACGGCTCAAAAACATCTTTATGACTCCGACTATCGTCAGAAACTAGCTGCTGGCCGGAACGCGTTTTGGAGCAATGGCGAGAACAGGCGTCGGCGTGCCGAGCAGCTCTCTGAAAGAAATAAACGGAATTGGCAGAATGAGCAGTACCGCAACCGCATGCGCGTCTTTTTAAGCGAGATGAATAAAGCCTACATTCAGGCTCATCCGGAAAAGCGTGTAGAACTCAGTCAGCGCGCAACAAGAACCATGAAGAGGCTGTGGCAAGATCCAATCTGCGAGAAAAGAATGCGCGCAAACATTGTTCGCGGAAATAAAAACCACACTACAAATAAGACCGGATTGGTTAAGTTTTTGAGTATCTGCCGCCAACTCATACAGCAAAAGCTTGAGTTTACCGGCGAAAACTACGAACGTGCACGTCGAACCGTCTACCCCTATGGGGCGGCGACGAGGTGGGAAACGGGCCTCGAGAAATACTTCTCTGGCCATCCTGAACTTATCCGCCCAACTATCCAAAAAAATCACCGCGTTGTCTCGGTCCGACATCTACAGGAGAAGGCTGACGTGTATGATTTAACTATTGAAGGAACTCACAACTTCTGCTTAGCCGCCGGGGTCTTTGTGCATAATTCTCTAGACGGGGATTCTGCCGCGGCTCCGCGATACACCGAGGCCAGAATGACCCGCCTTGCCGAAGATATGCTGAAAGACATTGATAAAGACACGGTTGATTTCACCGACAACTATGATGCCACCAGAAAAGAGCCGACCGTCCTTCCGGCGGCACTGCCCAATCTCCTGCTTAACGGATCGGTGGGCATCGCCGTCGGCATGGCTACCAACATCCCGCCGCACAATTTGAGCGAAGTGGTTGATGCTTTGAATTTGCTTATAAAGAACCCCAACGCCGCCAATGAAGACCTTCTGGATATAGTCAAAGGTCCGGACTTCCCGACCGGAGGCATGATTTTTAACGAGAAAGAAATACGCCAGGCCTATACCACCGGCCGGGGGGCTATGCTGATGCGGGGGCAAGCCGAGATCACCGAAAAAACCAAAAGCGGCGGCGCGCAAATCGTCATCACCGAAATACCCTACCAAGTCAACAAGGCCGAGCTCATTGAAAAGATGGCTGAACTCGTGCGCGACAAAAAAATTGAAGGCATCCGCGACCTTCGCGACGAATCGGATAAAGACGGCCTTCGCATCGCCATTGACCTCAAAGCCGAGGCCTTCCCTCAAAAAATCTTAAACGGCCTTTATAAATTCACCGATCTTGAGAAAAATTTCAATCTCAATATGCTGGCTCTGGTTGACGGCATTCAGCCCCAAGTACTGTCATTAAAAAGCGTTCTGGAGGAATATCTCAAACACAAAAAAGAAGTCGTTACCCGCCGCACCCGATTTGACCTCGCGCGCGCCAAGGAGCGCATCCACATTTTAGAAGGGCTGTCCAAAGCGCTTGACCATATTGACGCGGTTATCCAGACGATAAAAAAATCGGCCGACCGCGAAGAGGCCCACGCCAATCTAAAAACCAGATTCAAATTTTCGGATATTCAGGCGACGGCCATCCTTGAAATGCGGCTTCAGACTCTTGCGGGTCTGGAACGGCAAAAAATTGACGATGAGCTGAAGGAAAAGATCGCTCTCGCTCGCGAGCTTGAAGCCCTGCTCAAAGATTCAAAAAAAATGATGGAGGTTATCGCCAAGGAGCTTAATGAGCTTAAAAAGGCTTACGGCGACGAGCGAAAGACCAAAGTAGTCAGGCACGCGGCGCGCCAGATCGCCGAGGAAGACATCATACCGGAAGAAGAAGTGATTATCGTTCTCACCCGCGGCGGTTACATCAAGCGCATAAAGCCGGAAAGCTACCGGCTGCAGAAGCGCGGCGGCCGGGGCATCCAGGGCATTGAAACCAAAGAAGAGGACGTGGTTGAGCATTTTCTCACCGCCAACACTCACTCCGATCTTCTTTTCTTCACCTCCTCGGGCAAGGTTTTTGAAATCAAAGCTTACGAAATACCCGAAGGCTCGCGCACTTCCAAAGGCAAGGCTATTTTCAATTTTCTGTCCATCAAGCAGGACGAGCGGATCATGTCGCTCGTCGCCGTGCCCAAGCGCGAGAAAAATGGGGGCGCTATCGGAGGGCGCTATCTCGTGATGGTTACCGATAGTGGTATGATGAAAAGAGCCGAAGCCATGGCTTTTGAGAACGTCCGCCGTTCGGGGATCGTGGCTATAACTCTGAAAAGCGGGGATGCCCTCCGCGGCGTTGCGGTTACCGGCGGCAAGGATGAAATTCTACTCGTAACCGCCGGGGGGCAAGCTATCCGCTTCAGGGAAAGCGACGTCAGGGTAATGGGCCGCGGAGCAAGCGGGGTTAAGGCCATGCGTTTGAGAAAAAACGACGCAGTAATCGGGCTCAACATCATCAAGCATGGCGGCGAGGATCAAAAAGCGGAATTGCTCGTCGTCTTCCGCGAAGGCTTCGGCAAAAAGACGCCGATTAAAGACTACAAAAAACAAAAGCGAGGCGGCTCGGGCATCAAAACGGCCAAAATTACGGCTAAAAACGGGGCATTGGTTAGCACGCACATAATCAAAGAGGAAAGTGAGCTCGTAGCCATTTCCCAAAAGGGGCAGGTTATAAAAACTTCACTTGCTGACGTGCCTACGCTTGGGCGAGCCACTCAAGGAGTAAGGATTATGAGGTTGAGCGAAAATGATAAGATCGCTTCAGTAACCATCCTGTAGTCAAACACACCATGGCCAAATCCGCCGATAAAAAAACTCGCGATTACTCAACATCGTCGGCCAGCGGAGGATTCCTTCACCCCGAGCGCATTTTAGGCCACATTGACATACGGCCGGGCATGGTCGTTGCCGACTTTGGCGCCGGCGGAGGGTATTTCAGCATTCCGGCCGCGCGCAAAGTCGGCGAGCGCGGCAAGGTTTACGCCATGGACATTCAAAAGCAGGCCATTGATCTCGTACAAAGCCGAGCGAGCCTGGAGCATCTTTTAAATATAGATACCGTGTGGGCCGACCTGGAAAGAGAAAAAGGATCCCGTCTTCACTCCGATGTCGCCGATGTGGTCATTGTCGCCAACATTCTTTTCCAAGCCGAGAAAAAGAAAACGATTTTGGAAGAAGCCTGGCGGGTCCTCCGGCCCGGAGGACACCTTGCGGTCATTGAGTGGGATGCCACCCCGCTCGCCGCGGGACCGTCCAAAGGCATGAGGGTGCCGCGGGAGCTTGCCGAGAATCTTTCTTTGGAATGCGGTTTTGAACTGGAAAAAGAATTTGAAGCCGGATCGCACCATTACGGATTGTGGTTTAAGAAAAAAGTGTAGGCTAAAGTGAGGTCATGAACGCCAACCGCACCCAACTTGTCATCTTCGGCGCCATCGGTGTCGTGGTTATCCTCGCCGTCTTGCTCATAACCGGAGCGCTGCCGGGTCTTCGCCCGCCGGAACCCGACCCTTTCACTCTGGAAGTTTGGGGTCTGGATCCGCCGGAGCTTTGGCGCGATATGGCTCTTGACTACCGGGAGAATAAAATCAAGACTGCCACCATCAATTACACAGCCAAGGACCGCAAAACCTATGAGGCCGAGCTGGTTAACGCTCTCGCCTCGGGCCGCGGCCCCGACATCTTCGCCCTTGAGGATAGCCAGCTTGAGAAGCACGCCGACAAGGTGAATGTTCTTGCCGACGGCGCTTTGGGCTATCGTACGCGGGATTTCAAGAGCGGGTTCGCCGATGG
>CAZKCN010000024.1:0-7216 GCA_964551555.1 uncultured Candidatus Saccharibacteria bacterium
CGCTTCAGTAGATGGTGATTGCAGCCGGCGTCTGCCAGCTCTTGATAGTATTTCATTGATCCGCCGGTGGCGATTATCCGGCCGCTGAAGCTCGCACGCATTCTGCGGACGAGGGTCAGAACTCCGGGGTTGTTCCGGGAGCCGCCGCACGCGGAGATAACCACAGCGGAAATATCGGCGGAGTACTGGTAAAAAGTCCCCTCGCCCGTCTCAAGCGAAAGCGCCGAAAGAATGCAGGCCCTTCCCTTGAGAGCGTTTTGATAGCGGAACGGCCAGACGGCGACGCTGTCGATAACGAGCACTACGGGCAACGGCCTGCGTTCCCCCACGGCTTGCCGCTTAACCGGCCCGCAGGTGTCCTCGGCCCTCCGGCGGAAAGAAAGTTGAAGGCCGAGCTTGAGATCAACCTTGCCGCCGGAATACTTGCAGGTCAGCACATCGGCAATACCTGCCATAACCTCCGGGTCGCGGGCGAGCCCCGCCGCCTCTTCGCTCGAGAGAGGAACGAAAACATTGCCGAAAGCAAAGCCGTCTGTAGCTTCCTCTAAGCGTTTGACAATAACCCTTACCAGATTCCAGCGGATTTCCTTCATCACCAGCGTTGCCATTCTTCCTCCTTTCGTTTTCGAGCATCAAGCCCAATCGGTTCAAGGATCAAACCGCGCTGCCGGTTTTACTAACAAACATATTGCCATAAAACCGGCTAAAAATCAACCTGCCGTAAGTCAATCTCGTCAGGAACTTGGTTTCCAACGGAGTCAACCTTAAAAACGGCGTAATCGGCGCTTTGGTAAACGAGCGGGAATCTTTCCTCAAAAGATTTCCTGTTCATGCCAAATTCAGCGGCTTTGCTTTCTTCAATGACAACGTAGTTAATTCTATACTCTTTCATCAAGGTGAGCGTCTCTCCTCCGCCGGCGTACATTTTCAGAACATCAAGTTCCCGCTCGCGGTAATCTAGGCCGTGCGGCCACAGCCAGCCGCGGTAGCCCATAACTATCTTTCGTCCGGCGAGAGCCGGCACGGGATTGTTGTGGGCGTCGGAAGTCAGAAAGAGAGCGTCGGGCGGAGTATTTTTCCTGACAAAGTCGGCCAAAGCTAGATCTTCATTTGAAAAAAGCCGCCAGCTTAAGCCATACTCGCGCGCAACCGAAAGAATGCCGACGACGGTCGCAAGCGCGAGAATGATTACAGCCGCCGCAAAATTCCGCAATGAAAATTTAGCCAGAAGGCGGCCGAGAAAACCGGCGGCCGCGACCGAGCCGATCAAATACCACCACATGATAATTTTACTGTTGTCGAAGTCGTTGGGCTGGAAAACGATAAAGTTGGCAACGACGAAAACGCCCCAGAACGCAAGATAAAAACTTTTGACTTCGGAGCGAGCGCGAAACCACGCCCAGAGGAGAATAAAGATGTGCGGCGAAAAATTCTTAATCCAAAACCATATTAAAGATTCTTGGCCCCTCATCCACCCGAACTTAAAGCGCATGAAGCCCTCCTTACCCCACGGGAAAATCAAAAATGCCTGCGGCAGGCCGAGCACTGCGACCGGCAATAAAAAATAGAGCCAGCTCACGATAACTTTTCTCCAGTCGTGAGGTGTTTTGTAGAGGGCTATCAAAAACAGAAATCCCGCCGCCATGGATACGGTAACGAAGCTATGGAGATGGATTAGGGGCAGAGCGGCGGTAATAAGACCGGCGTAGAAAAGTTTGGCGCGGCCGCCGCTTGCCCAGTAGGACCAAAGGAAGTAAACCGCGGCAAGCCCAATGGCCAAACCGAAAATGAAAGTTCTTTGGGCCAGCATAAAATCGGCGAGAACGTTGGAAAAATGAATATTCAGTTCTGGAGCGTAAGCGTACTGCCTGGTCATCGCGCCGAGAAATTTCCACAAGCCCATTCCGCTTTTTTGTAAGTCCCGCCAAAACGGCGCGAGACCGAAAATACTGCCGCTGAAAAAGAAAATAAAAGGAGCAAGCAACGCTCCGGTCTTACTCCGCGTCATTTTTAAGGTCAGAAAATAAATCAGCAGAATGAGCAAGAGAAAGAAAACAAAGCTCGGCAGAATCAGGGCGGCGCGCAGCGATAATCCAGCTTCGGCCAAAAGAGTGCTAAAGTAGTCAGCGCCAACGGGATAGTATAAGCTCGCGCCGGCAAAAATGGGATTCTCGGCAAGAGTGGCGCGAAAACCCCGCTCGCGAAAATTGCTTATGTACGTAAGATGGCCGGCCAAATCGCCCCAGGCCGATCCGCCGGAATACCAGCCGTCGGCTTTGGGGTAAAGCATATGCGAGGAAAGCAAACCAAAAAACAGCCAGCCGAAGAAAACCAGCAGGAGTAGGAGCGGCCAGTGCCTAGTGAAGAAAGGTTTTAATTTTTGCAAAATTATGTTCGCCAGAATCGGAAAGTTAAAATTATCTCTAACTTACAACACGAGGAGGCGTAAGAACAATGGAGTCAGACCGTCCAAAAACGTCATTGCGAGGCGCGAAGTGCCGAAGCAATCTCGCAGGGAGTGGCTAAACGCCAGATTGCCACGCTCGCTGCCCGCCACGCTTCGCTCGCGGCTTCGGCTACTCGCAATGACGAAAGCGGATAAAAAATAAAAACAAAAAGAGCCTCGGACCGCTAGTCAAAGGCTCTAACTCTGGCACACTCCGGCAACACGAGCTTAAGGAGCTCGGAGTGCCGGCTGACAACGTGATCGGGCTTGGCGAGGAGCAGGCGCGACTGCGGGTCGGGATTCTTGGTGAAAGCGATCGTGATCACGCCGGCTTTCTTGCCGTCGCGGATGTCAGAGACAAGATCGCCGACGAAGGCCACCCGCCGCGGAAAAAGGCAGAAACGACGGCAGAGGTCCGCAATAGCCTCATCTTTGACATCCGTCCGACCAACTACCGTGCCGAAGAAACGGCTGATGCGTTCCCGCTCTAATCGCTCCTTGATCTTACTCGTCTCGTGGGCGCTGACGATGCCGAGGAAAACCGCGCGGCCGCAGAGTCGCCTCACGACAGTCGGGAACTCGGGGAACATTGGTGATCTCCCGTTGTCCGCTTCGGCAAAATACCATTCGCGGATCCGGGCATCCGATGCCGTAACACCTTTCCTCTGGTAGTAGTCGAGATAAGGCGCCTCGTATTCGTCCACGAACTGCTCGTAGGCCGGCACCGGCAGCCCCGAGTTCCGTAAAACCGCCGAGCTGCCCTTATGCACCTCGGGCATACTGTCCACGGCGACACCGTCCCAGTCAAAGAGCACCGCGTCAATCGGCATCTCTCCCCCTCCTCTGTTTTACGAGGTTATCGGTCTAGTCTATGAACCGCTCTATCTTCTCCACCAGCCGCCTGAAGTCGCGCCGCTTGGAGAAATCAAGCTTGTCCCGCCGAACGGTCAGCACCCGCCGCGCGATGTGCGTTTTGGAAAAGAACCGATCGTAAATTCTCGCCACCGGCAGGGCTTGATCGCGGATGAACTCTTCGGAGCGATCAAACGTCCGCCCGCCTTGGGCGATGAATTTCCTCATGCCCTCCTCGGAGATTTTGAGGCGGATAGTAGCATCCGGCCAGCCGAGCATCTCGCGATCCACGGCCGCAAGATCACGCACGATCTTCCTCTCAAAGCCTTTGAGGAGGGTATCAATGAACATGTGGTTAGACAACCAGAAAGAGTCAAGAACGACTATCTGCCCTTTAGCTTTGAGCGCGAGGGCGCGGAGGTATTTATTGACGAGTTCGTTGTGGAACCAAAGAATCCGCTCAAGCGGCCTTGTGTTTTTGGCAATGTCTTCCCTGATTCGCGCCGGCAAGTCGCCCTCCTCGCCTTCAAGAAAATAATGCGCGCGGAAGTGTTTAGCTAGCTTCCGCACCAAAAAAGACTTGCCGCTCCGCGGCGCGCCAATAACGGCGATGATTAGACCCCGTCTAACTTTCATTCTGCGTAAAACTAAAGTTTGGTATATAGTTTACAGTATTATCTAAATATTGTCAAAGTATCGCAGCTCGCTCCGATCGGAGCGAGCTGCGAGAGCGAAAACTCCAGCCCCTAGGTTGGGGGTGAGAGTTTACCCCGTTACAAGAAAGCCGCGCCCCATTAGAAATCGCATTTCTAATGGCGCGGCCGTAAGGCTGTAGACAAATTGCGGCGTATATGCGAAACCCAAAATGAAACGCTACGGGCCTAAGCCCGTGGTTATCTTGTAACGGGGTTTACTTACGCTCCTCCAGCCGCGCGGTGAGATTCAATGTTTCCGCGCCGCGCAGAACCTTGAGCGGCACGGTGTCGCCGACTTTACTTTTTTGGATAAGCTCGGCGAGGGTTTTCGGCAGCTGCGCCTTCTCGCCGTTTATTTCCAGAATCACGTCGCCGTCTTTGATGCCGGCTTTATCCGCCGGACCGTCTTTAACCACCGCCCGGGTATTATCGCCCGATACGACAAGCGCGCCGTAGTCCACCGGCAGTTTCTTTTGAGCCTGAATGTCCTTCGTAACCATGACGTAATTTACGCCGAGGAAAGGATAGATTATGCGGCCAGCCGACTTGACGCTCGCAATAGCCTGCTTGGCCCGGTTCACGGGAATGGCAAAACCGATATTCTCCGCTCCTTGGGCAATGGCCGTATTGATGCCGACGACTTCACCCCGAAGATTCAAAAGCGGCCCGCCGGAGTTGCCCGGGTTTATGGCCGCGTCGGTCTGAATCAGCTCCTGAAGTTCTTCGCTCGTCCCTCCGCCCGAAGCGACAATGTTGCGGTGAAGCCCCGAAACAATTCCGACGCTGACCGTGTTTGAAAATTCGCCGAGGGCGTTGCCGATGGCAATGACCGACTGGCCGATCTCAAGCTCGGACGAGTCGCCGACGGACGCCGCCGCGAGACCGGATTTTTCAACTTTAAGCACGGCAAGATCCTGAACCGGATCGCGGCCTAAAACCTTAGCGGCAATTTTCGCGCCGTCATTGAAAAAAACGGTATAGTCGGCCGCAGTGTCGGCGACTACATGTCTATTGGTCACAATCAAGCCGCTTGTTGAAACGACGAAACCGGTACCCGCGCCGATCTGCCTTTTCTCGGTGCCTTTTTGTCTAAGCTGGGGAACGCGGAAATCCTCGCCGAAGAAGCGCTCAAAAAAAGGATCGCCGCCGAAGGGATCAACGAAAAACCGCTCCACCACCGGAACATCTTTGGTGGCGACGATGGAGACCACCGCCGGCGAGACGCGCTTGACCACGCCGACCACGAGTTCGTCCTGCCTCAAGACCCTCTCGGTGATTTCCTTTTCGCTCGGCGCCACAGCGCCGGGAACTTTTTCCACAATGCGCTCAATGACTTCGGCTGGTTTTTCTCCGGTGAATGAGCTTACTGCGAGCATGGAAACCAAAAAAGAGGTCGCGGCGGAGACGACGAGGACGGCGAGAATAAATTGGCGGGGATTGAGGTTGGACATCAAAAATTAAAGTCTGGGAAAAATGTTAAAATCCAAATGTCAAAACTGCGTAAATTTCTAAATTGACCTAATTGCTCTAAGTATTCTAATCAATACCCAATGACCGAATGATTAATGCCGAAAGCGTTTTGGGATTTGCGGCCTTGGACATTGGGATTTGATTAGGTCAATTAGAAATTAGGTTAATTAGGTCAATTATTATAAATGTTTGAACTTTGAGTTTTGAAATTTGTACTTCGCACTATCTCGGACTCACTCCACCGCCTCCACTCTTACCACCTCCGGCACTCTTTCCTTCAGCAGTTCCTCCACTCCGGCTTTCAGCGTCAACTGCGACAACGCGCAATGCTGGCAGGCGCCGAGAAGCCGGAGTTTTACGACACCATTTTCAAAACCGACCAGCTCGACATTGCCAGAGTGCTGGGCAATGAGTGGCCGGATCTCATCAAGAGCTGTTTCAATCTTGCGCTCCAACATATTCATTTATATTCATTACGCTTTGGCTGAAATTCGGCGAGAGAACGAACGAAGTTCGGATTTCGGAATCTTTTCCGAAACAAAAATAAACTCCACGCCTATCGCCTCGCCGCGGCTGCCGACATCAACAAGGATCCGCGGACCGACAGCTACGGTCTTCTTTATTCTCCCTTTAGTGAGGGAGAGATACATTGCATCAGCTTCCTTATCGTAAGTTATTCTCATAGCCAGTAAGCGGTTATGATTTTCTTGTGCCGCCCCAAGGATTTAACGATTACTTCCAAGTCACGACCACCGAATTGCTTTTTAAAAACACTTATTCCGCTTCCGTTCGTCTCACTGTCAAGAACATAATCAGGCCGGTTAACGGTTTCAACCACCTGCTGTTCTGAAATGCCGCGCTCCGCCATGCGCCGTCAAACATGGGTAGTGAAAAATATGCTCATAGCGGCAAAACACCCTGAAACTTGGCGAAAAGAGCCATAGCCATCAAACCCCAAACGACGCTGAAGACCGTAACAATCTTACCCTCTTTTCTGAAATCCGGTTCGGAAAGCAGAATCAAACCGATGATCAACCCCGAAAAAATCGGATTGAGCACGGCTATTATCACCGACCAGAAAAACAGTTTATTTTTGCTTATTGATCCCCTGTCCATCGGAAACTGAAAATCATCTTGAAATTCAATTCCGCGTCAGTTCCGCGTTGCCATCCGCGTTCTTCCGCGGGGTCTTTGCGGATAGACGCTGAATTGTTTACGCGGATCAACGCGGAAAAAGTATTTCGAGGTAGGTTCTAGATAAGCTTCAGAACATTCCACCAGTTTTCAACGTATTCGGCCCGGCGGTTTTGGTACTTGAGGTAATAGGCGTGCTCCCAGACATCCAAACCGATTATCGGCGCGTGGCCCTTAAGATAAGGTGAGTCTTGGTTGGGCAGGGAATAAACCTGCAATTTGCCGTCGCCGTCGCGCGCAAGCCACGCCCAGCCGCTGCCGAAGTGACCGACAGCGGCCCCGGCGAACATCTTCTTAAACTCGGCAAGCGAGCCGAAGGTTTTGGCGATTTCATCCAGCAACGTCTGATCAATCTCTTTTTGCGGTCCGATAATCTGCCAGAATAGAGAATGGTTAAGATGCCCGCCGCCGTTATTTTTCAATACCGCTTTGTCGCCTTCGGCCATGGCGAGAGCGGGCAAAGAAAGCATCAGCTCTTCCAGCTTGCGGTCAGCGATATCCGGATATTTTTCAAGCACGCCGTTTAACTTGTCAACGTAACCCTGATGATGCTTGGTAT
>CAZKCN010000025.1:0-7179 GCA_964551555.1 uncultured Candidatus Saccharibacteria bacterium
GCCGAAAGCGCGAAAAGTACGTAAGAAGATGACCGCCGAACGCGAAGCAACTCACGCCGTTAGCCCGTAGTCCAGCCGGGAAACGTCACAGTAAAGTAACGGCGGGTTCACTTTTTACGCCGAAGAAAAGCCGGCACCGCCCCCCATTCTTCCTCCGGCTCGGTTTTAGGCAGGGACGGCGCGGGTTGCGGAACGGTTCTCGGCAAGGAAACGCTCACCGGGAACGACCCGCCGTTGCTAGCTGCCTTCTTCGCGTCGCCCGCCGGCTTTGCCGCCAGGCCGCTAAAACCCGTGGCGATAACGGTAATTTTCAGCTCCCCTTTCTTCAGCCGTTCGTCATGCACCGCGCCGAAAATAAGCTTGGCTTCCTTATCTATTGATTCGGTGATCACCTTGGCCGCGTCGTTTATCTCCCACATGGTCATATCCAAACCCCCGGAAACATTGAAAAGAACGCCCCGCGCCCCGTCTATGGAAATGTCCAGAAGCGGCGAGTTGATGGCCATCCGCGCCGCGGTGCTGGCGCGGTCTTCGCCCGTAGCCAAACCGACGCCCATCAGCGCTGATCCGGCGCTCTGCATAACGGCGCGGACATCAGCGAAATCAACGTTGATCAGCCCGGGCAGAGTTATCAAATCGGAAATGCCCTGGACCGCTTGGCGCAAAACGTCATCGCAAATGTGAAAAGCCGCGAGTAGTGAAGTGGTCTTGTCCACCAAGTTCAACAGGCGGTCGTTCGGAATGGTAATCAGCGCATCAACCCTGTCGCGCAGTTTCGTCCAACCCTCATCAGCAATATGCGCTCTTTGAGAACCCTCAAAAACAAAAGGTTTGGTAACAACGCCGACGGTCAGCGCTCCGGATTCCTTGGCCGCCTCGGCGACAATGGGCGCCGCCCCGGTGCCCGTGCCTCCGCCGAGGCCGCAGGTCACAAACACCATATCGGCACCCTTGACCGCCTCATGAATTTCATCGCGGTTCTCTTCCGCGGCCTGGCGCCCGATTTCCGGATTCATGCCCGCGCCCAAGCCTTTGGTCAAGTTCTTGCCGATATGAATTTTAGACTGGGCTTTGGCCTGATGCAGATCCTGGGCGTCGCAGTTGACGACAATAAAGTCCACGCCGTGAATTTTTTTCTCCACCATGCGCGTAACGGCATGCGACCCGGAACCGCCAACTCCTACCACTTTTATCCGGGCGAAAGTTTCTAGTTCGGGTTTGAGATGAGGCACGTGAAAAAAATTTAAGCTCCAGAAGCAAGTAAAAGCTCTATATAGAGAAAGTCTGCTAACCGCTCGCAGTCTGCCGCATGGGAGGTTAGTTCCGCCGAGAACGCCGCCGACTCCCATTTATCTCGCCGACTCGCCTCGCTTCGCGGGCCAAGCGTGTCGGCGCGAGCTTAGACAGCCGCTAACAAGGTTGACTTTCCCTACTGCTCTTTGGGTAATTCGTAAAGCATTTTCCAAGCGGGGTAAACTTGATAAAAAGGAAATATGTGTTACAAAATAACGCCCCGGGAGGCATTTACCCGCCTTCAGAGAAAAGCCTTCATTGGGCGCGAAATGCGCCGACTCTCGCCAGAAAAAGGACTATTTGGCCGCAACCAATTGGAAACCGCACTAGGGGACGAAAGACCGCAAGATGCTTTTCAATCCTTCCCAAAATCCGCCCCACGCGCCCGACCCGCGAGAAAATTCATCCCCGCCGCGGCGCATTTCCCAAAGAATCAAGCCAAGGGGTACCGCGAAACGAACCGGCAAAACATCCTCCATTCCGTCTATAGTTATGTTTTTCGCCACCTCCACCGGGAGCTTAAGTTCGCGGCGCGCCAAATCCTGAATGCCCGGTATCTCGCTAGCCCCACCGGTGAGCACAACGCCGCCGGGTAGAAGGCCGGCTCGCCCCACTCGGCGAAGAGCTTTAGTCGTAAGTTCAAAGATATCGGTTAAGCGCGCAGCGACGATATCCGTCAAATCGCGAACGGCGTAGACCGATTCGTCTCCGTGAATAAAATCGCCAATAGCAATGTTCTCGCGGCGATTTATTTTGTCGCCGACCGCGACTTGGGCATAGCGCACCTTGATCTCCTCCGCCGCGGACACCGGCGTCCTGAAACCGATGGCTATATCCGAAGTTATGTGGCTGCCGCCAATGGGGAAAGAACCGACGTCAATAATTCTCCCCTCCTCAAAGACCGCGAAATCCGATGTTCCGGCGCCGAGGTCCAAGAGAATCACGCCAAGCTCTTTCTGTTTTTTAGTGAGCAGAGTTTCGGAGGCGGCTAAAACAGCCGAAGACCAATTTTCTATCCCCACCCCGGCAAGCTCGCAACACCGGGCTAAGTTCCGCATAGCCGGCCTTGCGCCGTCAACGATCATGGCTTCCACCTCAAGTTTCATGCCCACCATGCCGATCGGATCGGTGACGCCCGCCTCGCCGTCAACTTTAAACCCGCAGGGTATAAGATGAACGACCTCGCGGTTCGGATTTCTTGGAATCATCCCTTCGGCCGCGTGAATGACCCTGCGGACATCATCATCGGTTATCTCGCCGTCAGCCCGGGATGCGGCTATCGCTCCGCGCACGGTAAACGAGTTTATGTGCGAACCGCCAACGGCGAAAAAAGCCCGCCTCACGGCAACCCCGCTTGACCGCGACGCTTCGTGTACCGAACGTCTTAAAGCGTCGGCGACGCCCTCCACGTCGTAAATAGCGCCTCTCCTCATGCCTTGGGCGGGATGGGAGCCAAAACCCAGCACGGAGAATTTCCCGTTTCTATCCAAATGGGTCACCACCGTGGTCACGGCGGTTGTGCCCATATTGATGCCGACGTTCACTCCCCTCAAAAGCCGTTCGGTCCAGCCTTGTCTCGCAAGCAATCAACATTACTCTGCGAAGTTTGGGCCTAGACGCTTCAAAAGTTTACTTTCAAGCAATGCAAATGCCTTGGCTTTGGCAGTTCGCCCCTCGTGATGCCAACCGGCAAGATGCATGGCCGCGTGGGCCATCAATCGGCAAGTCCGCGCGAACGCCGTTTCTCGCCGCCCCAGAGCTTCTCTCCTCACCACCGGCAAAGAAAGGATGATTTCACCAGCCTGGCCGTAATCAAACGAAAGGACATTGCTTGAGTTATTTTTCCGCAAAAAACGCTTGTTTAAGGCCGCACCTTCGCGCTCACCGACAAAGACAACGGCGACTTCATACTTCGTTTTGGGCCATAAGCCGAGTTGTCTCAATGCTCCAAAGATTCTCTTCGCGGCCAATCCGATCCTTGGAACATCCAGCCGCCGTCCGGTCTTGTTCACTATCTCAATCTCAACCCTCATGGGCCAAGAAGCTTCTTTCTTACCGCAGCCGAAACGCGTTCTCCCGAAGCTTGCCCCTTAACGTTCTTCATCGCCCAAGCCATCAGTTTGCCGAAATCTTTCTCGGAGGAGGCGCCGAGAATTTTCGCCCCTTCGGCCGCGATTCTGTCCAGCTCTTCGCTGGAAAGCTCCTGCGGAAGAAACGAAGAAAGAATTTCAGCTTCCTTTTTCTCTTTCTCTGCCGCTTCCGCCCGCCCGCCCCGCTCGTACGCTCCAGCCGCATCCTTTCTCTTTTTCATCTCCGAGCGGATAATCACAATAACTTCCTCATCATCCAACTCCACCGCATCCTGGCCCGATCGCGGACGCTTCTCTATCTCTTTGTTGTGCATAGCGCTCGCGAGCATGCGCAGGACCGAGAGTTTCAAATGTTCTCCGGCCCGAAGAGCTTCTTTGATTTCTTTTTCTATTCTAGCTCTAAGCGTCATATTGCAAAATGTGCATTACCCCAAAATCGGCAATAACCGAGCAGGATCATTGTCTCCTTCGTTTGAGTTACGAAATACCAACATCCGCATCTATCTGCGTATTGATCCGCGTTTATCAGCGTGATACTTACGCGGATTCTCGCGGATAGCAACGCGGATTAACGCCGATGTTTCCTAAATTTCGTAATCCAGGGTCCTTCCAACCGACTACCTTCTATCGGCGGGCTTCAGTTTGCCAAGTTTAATCAACCGCTCGCGTTCTTTGATCGTCTTTAAGCGCCGGAGAGCTTTCTCGCGCCGAGCGCGGCGGGTCAACCCCGGTTCATAGAAACGGGTTTTCCTGGCGCGCAGCAAAACACCCGATTGCTGGACTCTCCGGGTAAAGCGCCGGAGCAGTGAGGCCGTTGTCTCGCGATCTTTTTTCTTGACGTAAACCATGTCCGCTAGCCCTTAGCTGGAAAGTTAAAAATGAAAGAGTCAAATCCTTTTCTCCAATCCTCTGGTTTCTTCCACCCTCCGACCAAATGAAGATGCAAATGGTCAACCACTTGTCCGCCCTCGCGGCCGACGTTGAACACAAGCTTGTAACCCATCAAGCCTTTCTCGGCGGCAACTTTTTTCGCAGTGTAAATCAGTTTGGCTAAAATACTGCTGTGGTTGGTTTCTAAGTGGGCAATGGATTGGATGTGCACTTTGGGCACAACCAAAATATGGACCGGGGCTTTGGGATTTATGTCGGCGAAAGCTGCGACCTCGTCATCCTCAAATATAAAATCAGCGGGCATTTCACGGCGTGAAATTTTGCAAAAGACACAGTCCATTTTTCTAGCGCTTGAATTTCTTCTTTAGCGTCTCGGCTAGTCTAGCCTGGGGAACGCTTTCCTGGATGCCGCTTGACATCTCGCGAAGAATAATCATATCGTCCAAAGCTTCTTTTTGCCCCAAAATCAGCGAAAATTCAGCACCCAGGCGATCGGCTATCTTAAGCTGCGAACGGATGGAGTCGCGCACCAGAGATTCGGCAGCGGTGATACCCGTCCGGCGAAGTTCCTCCATTACGTGAAAACTCTTTTTCTTGGCAAGATCGCCAAGCTGAACCAAAAAGATTTTAGGCTTGGCCGGCAAAGGAAGTTTGATTTTGCGCTCGCGAAGGAGAGCTATAAACCGCTCCAGGCCCATGGCTCCGCCGACGGCCGGGGTGGGCTTTCCGCCGATAAGTTCAATCAGGCCATCATAGCGGCCCCCGCCGAGAATCGCAAGCTTCTTGGCCGGCTCTTTGCGCTCTTCCCGGCGAGGTTCCTCAACTGCAGCCGCATTGCTCTCGCCGGTCTCCCCGCCGCCTGCCGGAGCCGCCGGTTCCTCAACATAGAACTCAAAGACCGTGCGGCTGTAATAATCCAAACCCCGCACCAAGTAAGGATTCAATACATAGGGTATACCCGACTCCTCCAGAAACTCCAGAAGGAATTTAAAATGCGCGCGGCAGGTCTCGCACAAACGATCCAAAATTTGCGGAGCCGACTTGCGAACGATGGCGCATTTTTCCTGGACGCAGTCCAAAAGACGCAGCGGGTTTTCTTTGAAGCGATCTTTGCAGTCGCGGCAAAGACCCCGTACCCGGGAGCGATAGTATTGAGTGAGTTGCGCGCGGTAAGCCGAACGGCAGGCCGAGCAGCCGATATTATTAACCTCAACGATCACGTCCTTTACGCCCCAGTCCCGCAAGTAAGCATAGAATATTTGGATTATCTGCGTATCGGCCACCGCCCCTTCGTCGCCGATGAGTTCAAGTCCCCACTGGTGCAGTTCGCGGAAACGCCCGCGCTGGGGCGATTCATGGCGAAAAAAAGACCCCTCGTAATAAAGCTTCACCGGTTGCGGAAGACTGGCCATGCCATGCTCAACGTAAGCTCGGCCAACCGCCGCCGTTCCTTCGGGACGCAGCGTCAGCTGATCTCCGCCGCGAGTTTTGAAGCTGTACATCTGCTTGGAAACAATATCCGTAGCGCGGCCAACGCCGATATAAAAGAGGTCGGCATTTTCAAAATGCGGGGTGTCAATGCGGCCAAAACCGTAAAACTCGGAAATGGCTTTGATGCTGCTGCGGATTTTATCCCAAAGAAGCTGTTCCTCGGGCAAAATGTCATGGGTCCCGCGAGGGCTTTGAAAGTTTTTTGATTTTTCTCCGGTCTTGGGCATCAATCGCGAGGTCGCTAATGCTAGTAAGAAAGCTGGCGGCTGGTCACGAGACCGAACCTGCTAAACGGGAAAGCGCGGAAGAGAACTCGGCCGGTAATGAATCCGCGATCCAGTGCCCCCCAACTTCGCGAATCCGAGCTAAACGGGCGGTTATCCCCAAGAACCACGTATTCTCCGGCTTCCAGGGTAAAACGCACGCTGCTTCGCGTTTCAAGCTCGGACGGCAAGTAAGGCTCCTCCAGCCTGAAGCCCTCCGGATGGTCTTGGTTTATTATGAAAACCCTGCCCTCTTTTATTTCCAATGTTTCTCCCGGCAATCCTATCACTCTCTTAATAAAATACTCGCGGGGATTCAACGGATACCTAAAAACAACAACTTCACCCCTCGCCGGCCGGCGGAAGAAATATGAAATTTCATCAATGATCAGGTATTCACGCTCTTGGAAATTCGGCTCCATGGAAGCGCCGCGGACAATAAAGGGCTGGGCGACAAAGTAGCGTATAGGCAGAGCGATGGCCGCGGCAATCAGGCCAAGACGCAAAAACCCTCCGAGCGCCCGGAGTATGGAAGAACGCTCGGGCAAAGACTTAGTTTCTTCGGGCATGGGCTGATTATACCGCCATCCCGGCTCTTTGGCAAACGGCAAAACTGCCGTATAATAGCCGAGAGTCAAAACCAGCCGTTTGGTTATGTTTCTATTTATTGGTCTCGGCAATCCGGGAGAAAAATTTGCCGGAACGCGCCATAACATCGGGCGTGAAATCCTAATGGCCGCGGCCAAGAAATTTGGCGTGGGCCAATTCGCGCTCCGCCCCAAATTACAGTCTCTCGCGGCCGAGGGCAAAACCGGCCAAGAAAAGATGGCATTTATTCTCCCCGAAACGTTCATGAACAAATCCGGGGCCGCAGTCGCGGCATCAACGCGCTTTTTCAGGACCAAGCCCGAATCTCTTATCGTCATCCACGACGACGCCGACATGCTTCTCGGAGCGGCAAAACTTTCCTTCGGTAAAAACTCCGGCGGACACAAGGGCGTTGAATCGGTGATGCGCGCGCTCGCGACCAAAAACTTCTGGCGGATGCGCATCGGCATCCAGAAGAAAAGAAGAGTGCCGGGAGAGAACCTGGTGCTTCAAAAGTTCAGCCCCGGCGAGAGAGTCGCCGTCAAAAAAATATCCGCCAAAAG
>CAZKCN010000026.1:0-7152 GCA_964551555.1 uncultured Candidatus Saccharibacteria bacterium
GCTCTACCGGATCGTTTTCGTCAAAATCCAAAAAGGCGTCTTTGCCGAAAATGTCCGGCATGGCGAAAAGATAAAGATGCAAGGCGTGATCGCGGATATTGAGTCCATACATTGTCAAAGTGCGGAGGAGTTTCGTTTGTTCTGTCGGCACGATGCCAAGCGCCCGTTCACAGGCCTCGATTGAAGCCATCAAGTGAGCGTTGGAACAGGTGCCGCATATTCGCGCCAGAAGCTGGGGCAGGGCGACGATCGGTTTGCCGATCATCGCCTTGGTAAAGAACCGTTTATATTCGGTAATTTTGAAATGGACGTGGTCAACCTTGTTGTCTTTCACTCTCACCTCCAAAGAAGCCGAGCCCTCGACTTTAGTCAGGCGGTCTAGTGTGAGATCAAAGGTGTGCATAGTAAAATTTCTAATTTCGAATTAACCTAATTTCTAATCAATGTCCAATGCAATAATGACCGAACAAAATTTCAAACATTTGGTCATTAGGATTTGATTAAGAATTAGACATTAGAAATTAAGAATTTACAGCGTTCTGTTTGGCTGCGGTCCCAGCATTTTGCAACTCGTTCACTAATTTGTTCACTACTGCTAAAAATGTTGTCGGCTCCATCGGGCAGCCCGGCACTTCGGCGTCCACTTTAACTACATCCGAGACCTTCAAAACCCGCGGCAGAGCGGCGAAGCGGGCAATCAAATATTGAATCTCCGCGTTCTGTTCCGGCGTGAAAGTGTTTCTCTGCCCGGCCGGCATCCCGACAATAGCGCAGGCGCCGACGGCGACGAGCTTTTTGGATTTTTCTCTTATTTCAAGGAGCTTTTTTTCGTGTTCTTCGGAAGCGATCGCCCCTTCTATGAAAGCTATGTCAAGCTCGTCCAGAACATTATGCGATTTCATCACCCGCGCGTGGCGGAAGTCAAAAAGTTTTTTCCACTCCTGCCAGTGATCGTTCATCACCTCGGTCATAACCACGGTGTTATCCTCACAGCACGAAAAAGAAAACCATCCGACTTTGATGCGGTTATCGGTTGTTGGCGCAACGACCGGTTGCACTATCGCCGCGCTTGCTGCCGTTGTTTCCACCGGTGACATCTTATTCCCCATCATCTCTCCCGAGACGATTTTTTTCAAATCTGCGCCTGGATCAGCGAGTGCGTTTTCCAGACCGGCGACTTTGACGTCCTTTTCTATGATTTTGGAAATGAGTCCAAGCTCCTGCGTCCGGTTGATTAATGTCGCGCCGACAAGCTCGTCGCCGGCGACAATCAGACGCGCGTAGGAATTTATCGCGGGCGAGCCGCGGGTAATTATTTTGCGATCCGGCAGGGGCCGCACGTCGCCGGTGAAAGCGATGGTGATGCCGAAACCCTGCGTCGTGTAGAACGAAACCATCTTGAAGGGCTGTTTGGCTGCAAGCCTGCCTGCCGAGGCGAGCATGTTCATCGCCGCGATTCTCCCCTGCTGCTGGGCGTTTACCCAGTTGCCAAGCTGCACTCGCTCGCCGAGAATGAGATCGTTGAACTCGGCGCAATCCCCTGCCGTCCAGACATCCGGTGCGCTGGCTTCAAGATATTCGCTCGCGATTATTCCCCGGCCGACTTCAACGCCGCCTTCCTTCAACCAGTCGTGCGGGCAAAAAACGCCGATGCCGACAATCACTATATCGCAGGCAATTTCCGTTCCGTCTTTGAGCATAACGCTTTCAACTTTATCCGCGCCTCTGACTTCGGCGACTGCGGCGTTGCGAAGAATTTTCACTCCGCCCTTTTGGAGAGCTTTTTCAATCATCTCGCCCGACGATTTATCCAAAAGAGGATCCCAGTAATGCGGTTCGCGAAGAATTAGATCAACTTCAAGCCCGGCTATTCTCATCATCTCGCACATTTCAAAGCTGATGAATCCCCCGCCGATGGCCACGGCTTTCTTCGCCGTCTTAACCCCCGCGATAACCGCCTTGGCGTCGTCAAGCGTCCTGAGATACAGAACTCCGGCCTTATCCGATCCCGGGGCTGCCCATCGGCATGCTGATCCGCCAATAGTCAAAAGAAGTTTTTCGTAACCGAGCTCCGCACCGTCTTCAAGAGTTACGACTTTTTTATCCGCGTCTAACTTAACGGCTTTTTTGTCGGCGATGAGATTGATTTTATTTTCGCCGTACCACGCCTCCTTCTTCAGCCAGATCTGGTCAAACGGAATTTTCTCCAGAAAGAAGTTCGGCTTGGAAAGCATGATGCGCGAATAAAAACGGTAGGGCTCGTCGGAGACGATGGCGATGCTCTCCTCTTTATCACGTTGGCGGATGGTTTCCGCCGCCGTCGTCCCGGCCACCCCCCCGCCGATGATGAGATAAGCGACTCTTTCCATTGATTTCCGGATGAATATGTGCTAAATTATCGTTTACAGTATAGTATTTTTAAGATTTTATTTGAAGCCGAGGTAGCTCAATGGTAGAGCGCTGCCCTGAATCTTCGGGGCCTTCTGCAGTAATGCAGATTGAACAACTGGGTGAATTCGGGGGAACTCCGGCGATGAACCGGACAATCCCGAGCCAATCCTTCGCCGGGAGGCTGCGGATTACAAACAAGCCAAAGAGTTTTTTTGAAGGCTTGCCTGCCGTAGCTTTAGCGGAGGCAGGTGTAGAGACTAGCGGGTGAGTCCCAACAATAATCCCGCACCAGCGCCCAGCCCCCTCCTTTCATTTCAATTGTAAGAAGGGGGATGAGATAGTCCAAGCCAGCAGGAAGAGGCAGGCGTAGGGAGTTCGATTCTCCCCCTCGGCATTGCGGATAAATCCCGCTCAAAGTAAAATTTAGCTACTATGACTATAATTACTATTCCAAAGGAGTTGGCAAAAGATAAGACGCTCATTGCTGTGCCCCAAAGCGTATATGAAGAATTTCTGGCGTGGCAGCGGAAGACCAAGTCGGTTAAAACTTTCAAGCCTACCGCCGCAGAAAAAAAGGCGCTCGCGAGAGCTAGAAAGAACTTCGCTCGCGGAAAGTATTTCACTCTTGCGCAACTTGAGCATGAATTGGGATTTGATCGTAGATAGTTTTGTAAGGAAGCGATTGGAACGCATTCCTAAACGGGACGCTGAACGACTTTTCACAGCGATTCGAGAACTCGTGATCAACCCGTATGCAGGCGACATAGAAAAAATGGAAGGAGAAGAAAGCACGTGGCGCAGGAGAATCGGTGCATATCGCATCATTTACGAAATTCGCGCCGCGAAGCGTCTGATTTGCGTTTCCGATCTACAGCGCCGAACTTCCAGCACGTATTAGTTTAGGGCGAAGTTGCCAACATCGGAGTTTGGCATCTACTCACTGGCACGTCGGGGCTTTCCTCCTTGGTAAGACAAGCTATGATCCAAGAGCAAGAAATTGAAAGGAAGTTTCTTGTAGTTGTGATGCCGGATATTTCTAGCCTCAAGAGTATTAGAGATGAAAGGTATTATCTATTCAGCGGCAATGGCATCGAACTAAAGATCCAGTTAAGGGGAAATATATATCAGCTGGAAAGGATGGCCGAAGTCGGTAACTTTTCTCGGACTCAAGAGAAAGTTGAAATAACACAGGAAGAATTTGAGAAACTTAGAAAATGCGTTGCCGGGCCGGCTATTATTAGGGACAGCTATTTAATTTGTAAAACTCCGCAAATTACGCTGAAAGTTTACCGCGGGGAGTTTGAGGGCCTGGTTAGGGCAGAGGTTGAATTTGAAAGTGTCGAGGATGCCCGCAATTTTCAACCGCTGCCGTGGTTTGGGGATGAGATCACGGATTCTCCGCTTGGGAGTGAGGCGGAGATGCTCATTTTGAACCAAGCCGAGTTTCGGAGACTTTTAGGGGGGCAGAAACAATCCGCGTAGTTCTAAAGCGCGATATCGTAAATACCGCGCGTTGCGCGGTTTTTGGTTCGGCGGTATTATTGAAACAACCGCCTGACAATGAAGAAGAGAAAAAAGAAAATGCCGTTCGCAAAAGCCGCAGCACTCGTTTTTGTTTTGGCCGCGGCCGTTTTCTTATCGTTAAACTTTCTCCCCGCGCCCTACCGTCGTTTTCTCGCGGGACTCATGCCGATTGAGACGATAACACCCGAACAGCTGAAAACCGCTTACGCTCGGCGCGATCTCAAGATTCTGCTCGTTCCCGGGCATGACAACACTGACTCCGGCACGGAGTTCAACGGCGTTCGCGAGGCGGACATGAACCGCGAGCTGGCCGGCGAGCTTTATGATATTTTGAAAGACGACGGCCGCTTCAAGGTCTTCGCCACGCGGGACTTTCTGACCGGCGGCTACACGCCGGTGTTCAGTTCGTATTTTGCCGGACAGGAAAAGGAAATTCTTTCTTTCCGCGCTCGGTTGATTGAAACAATGATCAGCGCGCTGAAAACCGGGCGGTTTGAAGTCCGAACCGGCGTCGGGCATAACAACGCCCTTAGCCGCGTTGTCCAGAAACTTTACGGCATAAATAAATGGGCCAACGAAAATGACATTGATGTCATTCTCCACATTCATTTCAATGATCACGCCGGCCGTCGGCCCGGGCGCGTCGGCGACTACGAAGGATTCACTATTTATATTCCCGAGAAACAGTTCTCAAGCTCGCGGGCGAGCCGGGCCGTTGCCGAAAGCATTTTTAACCGGCTCCAGAACAATTTTTCAGTGAGCACCCTAAAAGGCGAAAGCGGAGGCCTAACCGAGGATCAGGAGCTTATCGCCGTCGGCGCGAGGGGGTCGCTCGACGGCGTAGGACTTCTGATTGAATACGGCTACATCTACGAACCGCAGTTTACGGATAAAGACGTGCGCGGCGCGGTGATGGCTGAACTTGCCCACCAAACTTATGCCGGTATCAAAAAATATCTTGAACCGACCGCCGTTATCGGCGAAACAACCCTGCTTCCCTATAACTGGCAAAAACCCCTTAGCCGCGGCATAAAGGGTGATCGCGATGCGCTTTCACTGCAGGCCGCCCTCCGCGCCGAGGGCTTCTATCCCCCGCCGGGAAAGGATCTCGCCGAGTGTTCACTTTCCGGAAACTTCGGCCCGTGCACCGAGGCCGCGGTGAAACTGTTTCAGGAAAAATATGCCGGAGAGATTCTGCGTCCGGCGGGACTTGCGTCCGGCACCGGTTCAGCCGGCCCGTCCACTATTAAAAAACTGAATGATTTATACGGCAGCGGTTTTGCGCGCCGTGATTGATTTCAGTACTGGCGTCTGGTAGACTGGCCCTGAAAGCGGTCATAGTTTAGTGGCAGAATACGACCTTGCCAAGGTTGAGATGAGGGTTCGATTCCCTCTGGCCGCATAACACTTAGCATGGTCTATGAGACGCTCAGCGTCTCACACGCGTTTACAAATATGTTTTTCAACCTAATAACAATTAACCGCAAGAACTGGTCGTCTCTTTCAAGAACCAAGAAAGGGCTAATTATAGGTTTATGCATCGGAATCCTTTTTGGGATTTATAGTATTACAACTTCTTGCCATGCTTCCTTTGGAGGATCAAGCGGGTGTGCTAATCAGTTTCAGCTTTTAGTTGCAGCTATTGAATTCTTACTATTGCTTCCATTTGTACTGCTTACGGTACTATTGTTTAGGTGGAACCCGGGGCCTGGATATTCTTTGGGTTTTAAAATTAGCACATTCATTTCGATAGTTTTAGTTTTTGCAATAATCGGTTTACTTGTCGGATTTATCGCAGGTAAAGTAAGAAACAGTAGTTCCCAAAGATAAACTCTTAGTATAGGTATACCCTTGGCACAAACCCCATTTTATAGTATTATCTATGATCACTTCACCAAAATACCTTAAAATAATGTTTGTCATCCATGGCCTATACTTTTTTGGCTGGGCTATGATTTTCGATTTTCTCCTCGGGCCGGTTACGAAATT
Organism: uncultured Candidatus Saccharibacteria bacterium; assembly: GCA_964551555.1. Taxonomy (GTDB): domain Bacteria; phylum Patescibacteriota; class Minisyncoccia; order Sungbacterales; family SURF-37; genus CAYNAP01. The sequence goes on from CAZKCN010000026.1 coordinate 5,905, forward strand.
TCTTGCTCTCGAGATGCCAAAGACTATGGTTGGCTTATCAGCCACCAATATCGCCGCGGGAGAAATACTTACCGTTGGCGCCATGTACCTATTCGCCGCCTTTCAGCCGCGCATCCCCCGCTGGGTCTTGGCCGTGGCTCTGATCCAGACTATATACAATCTCTACCACGACGCCGCCTGGTTCTATAACCAATACCATTTCGGCCTTGTTCTATTGGATACGGTTGTCATAAGCATAGCTTTCATTATCTACCTTACGGCTTGGTTTAAGGCCGAGCAGGTATCAGAAGCATAATTGTCCAGTAATTTAGCTCACCAAGCTGAAAGACGTCTTTACTAATGACGAGATATAAAAAATTTGTTTTTGGGTTCGTCGCCGGATTTAATCTGGGTTTAGTTTCTTATCTCGGCTATACATCATACTATGAAAAAGTTTTCAGCGTGTTAACTGCCTCGTTCTTTATTTTGCTCCCAGCACTTATTGGCGGCTTTCTGATGTCGCTAGATAGAAGTTCGAACATAAACACAGAAGGAGTATCGCCTTCCATACTCAATCCTGATTTCGGCCATGGGCAGGATTTTAAACTCACAGAGACTCGGATTCCGCCTAAATACTTGGCGATTTACTCCTTTTTATTTGTTTTAACTTCAGCGCTTAACCTATTTTTGAATAATTACTTTGCAGCGGCAATTTTTTCATTCATTGCGAGCGCATTTGCGGCGTTTGCGCTGGTTAAAGGAAATAAACAATTCTCGAAACCCTTTAATACCGCGCTTGTTGCGCTGGCGCTCGTCTGCTTTACTATCTTTGCGTACTCTACCTACTATACCATAATGTCCAAATTATAATTTATACCAACTGGCGAATTGTATCCGTCTGATACTCAAACTGCACTAGCCCAGTGTAAGCCCCGCCCTTTTGGCCAAGCCAAAAGGGCGGGCTTCATTTTGCGACGCACAATTAGTACACTTGGAAGTATAAACCGGGCGCATCCGGCTTGCTGACTTCGTGCCGCTCTGCGGCGCTGGGAGTTCTAATTTAAAAAATCTTGGTAGTAATTCATCACAATTCCGGAAATAGATACGATCGTAGCCATTTCTGGATTTAAATCTAAAGGGATTACAAGGCTATGGATTTAGACCAACTGCAAAAACAGTTCCTCGAGTATCTAAAAGTCGAGAAAAACCACTCGTTAAAAACCATCGAAAACTACAATCGCTATTTAAAGCGTTTCCTTAAACTTTCCG
>CAZKCN010000027.1:0-6712 GCA_964551555.1 uncultured Candidatus Saccharibacteria bacterium
CCGCCGATTTTATGAAACATCTCGGCCTCACCCGGATGAAGGACCTGCCGCATTACCAGGAATTTGGTAAAAAGGTTGTGGAACCGCCGGAGGAGAAAGAAATAAAATAGACAGCCGCTTTGCAAAAAGACGATGACCGCAGAAGCTGAACTTATTTTGAACGTGCTTAAAATCTTCGGCCTGGCCGCCTTTGCCTTCTTTTTTGCTTTGGCTTGGACGCCTTTTTTAACCAACTATCTTTACCGGCACAAGATGTGGCGGAAGTCCGTGCGCCACACCGCACCCGACGGCGCCGGCACTCCCATCTTTGCTTCGCTCCACAGGGAAAAAGAGATATCCACCCCGCGCCTCGGCGGATTGCTCATTTGGGTTACGGTGCTGGTCATCACCTATCTTTTCTGGGCGCTGGCTAAACTTACCGCGAGTCCGCTTCTGGATAAAATAAATTTCTTAAGCCGCAACCAAACATGGCTGCCTCTTTTCACCATGGTCGCCGCCTCGCTCCTCGGACTCGCTGACGACCTCCTGCAGATTTTCCAAAAGGGGAAATACGTCGCCGGCGGAATGAAGTTTAGAGTGCGCCTCGCCGCCGTGGTACTCATCGCCCTTGCCGGCGCTTACTGGTTTTATTTCCGGCTCGGTCAAAACTCTATTTACATACCCGGACTGGGAGACATCTTCATCGGCCTTTGGTTTATGCCGCTTTTTGTCGTAACCATGCTCGCCACCTTCTCCACCGGCGTAATTGACGGTTTGGACGGTCTTTCCGGAGGGGTATTCGCGAGCATCTTCGGAGCTTACGCCGGTATCGCTTTCTTCCGCGGGCAGATTGACTTGGCCGCCTTTGCCGCGGTTATAATCGGCTCGCTCTTGGCTTTTTTGTGGTTCAACATTCCGCCGGCGCGCTTTTACATGAGCGAAACCGGCATCCTCGGCTTGACCACAACTCTCGCCGTAATCGCTTTCCTCACCAATTCGGTTATTGTTCTCCCCGTCATCGCTTTTGTCCCGGCGATGGAAGCGGCTTCGGTTATAGTCCAGCTCGCTTCCAAACGCTGGCGCGGCAAAAAAGTTTTTTTGGTCGCGCCCCTTCACCATCACTTTGAAGCCAAAGGCTGGCCGGCTTATAAAGTGACCATGAGGTTCTGGGTTATAAGCGTGGTGTTCGCCGTGATCGGCATGGTTGCGGCCCTTTTCGGGAGATGAACACGGAGTGTTGCGCCCAAACCCGAGCTTAAGAAAAAGACGGGCTGTTTTTAGAGTTTTTGAAGATGGCCCAAATCCTCCGCGGGCGGTTGGATTTGGTGCAAACTTATGCTACTTTTGTTATACTTAAAACAGCGCCCACCCAGCTCCTAAACCCTAACAGCTAACACTTTCCCACCATGACTTATGACCTCTTAATCAAAGACGGAATGATAATAGACGGCTCCGGAAAGCCTCGTTTTAGGGGCGATATTGGCATAAGCGACGGCAGGATTAAAGACATAGGAACACCGTCCTTAGACGGAGCCGAAGCGGGGAAGATCGTCCCGGCGGCGGGCAAAGTTGTCGCCCCCGGGTTTATAGACATAACCAGCCACGCCGACAAGAACTGGTCGCTTTTCAACAGCCCGGAGCAGGATTATCTTCTGACTCAAGGCATCACTGCCATCCTCGTCGGTAACTGCGGATCGTCTCTCGCCCCACTGCCCTCGCACGAAGCTGTTGATTCGCTAAAAAAATGGAGTCAAGGCGGAGAGTCCAATATAAACTGGCTCACGATCGCGGAGCTTTTGGAAGAACTGCCTCGGCACCGCCCGGGAGTAAACATCGGGACGCTGATGGGCCACGGCACCATACGCCGCGGCATCCTCAAAGGCCAATCACGGCCGCTGAACTCCGAAGAGCTTGAGCAAGTTGTTGATCAAATTCAGAAAGGCCTAACCGAAGGAGCTTTTGGGCTCTCCACCGGTCTGATCTACGGTCACGAGGCGGCAGCCACCGCGACGGAACTGGCGGCTATGGCCAAAGCCGCGGCCCGCGCCGGAGGCATTTATAAAACCCACCTTCGCCACGAGGGCGCGAACCTCGTCCCGGCAGTCAACGAAGCTGTGCAGATTGGCCGCGAATCCGGAGCGCCGGTCATAATCTCGCACTTCAAGGCCATTGGCCGGAAATCGTGGCATTCCTTCAAAAACGCAATTGAAATAATTGAGCGCGCGGTTGAGGACAAAGTCAAACTCAACTTTGACATCTCACCCTACCAGCGCACCGGCTCGTTCCTCTATATTCTCCTGCCCGGCTGGACGCGCGAAGGCGGATTCAGCGAAATGCTGAAGCGCATTGAGAACCCGGCCAACCGCAAAGACATCATCGCCGAGCTTAAAAAGCTTACCCTGCACCACGAGCGCTATATAGTAGCCACTTCCAGCACCGAGAATGTTAACGGCCGGACTATCGCCGAAATAGCCGAGCGGGCCGGAACGGCGCCGGAAGAAGCCATACTTGAACTGCTGCTCGCCAATCGCGGCAGAGTCGTCATTTTCGGCAAGACCCTCTCGGTAAAAAATCTCCACGCCGGCCTGACCCATCCCCTGGGCATAATCGCCTCCGACGGCAGCGGGGTATCGCAGGGAATAATAAACGAAGGCAAACTCGTTCACCCCCGCTCCACCGGAGCTTTCCCGCACTTCATTCAAAAATATGTCAACGAAAAGAAACTCGTTTCGCTTGAAGAGGGGGTAAGGAAAGTAACTTCGCTGCCCGCTTCAGCGGTTGGTTTCGAAGGGCGCGGGCGGATCGAGAAAAAGTTTCACGCTGACGTTATTGTCTTTGATCCGGAAAAAATCCGCGATCACTCCACCTACCACAATCCTTACGTTCACTCCACCGGCGTTGACGCGGTGATACTGAATGGCAAGGTTGCCTTAGAAAACGGTTTAGTTGCCGAAGCGCGCTCGGGCGAGGTGCTTAGAAAATCCTGAAAAATAAGCCAGTGAGGAGACTCTCCGATTTTAAAAAGCGGAAAAGGATTTTAGCTATGCAACTTCCCGACTTTCAAGACAAAAAAATCCTGGTGATGGGATTGGGACTTCACGGCGGCGGCGTCGGCGCGGTCAAATTCTTTTCCAAGCTCGGCAGCAGGGTTACCGTTACCGACATCAAGAGCAAAAAAGAACTCGCGCCTTCGTTAAAAGCTCTTAGGCGCTTTCCGAACGTAGTTTACCGTCTCGGCAGGCATGAAATCCGCGACTTCAGGACGAGCGACTATATTATCAAAAACCCGGGAGTCGCGGACAGTTCAAAATTTTTGGACGCTGCCGCGAGAGCCGGCGTCCCGATTCTTTCCGACGTTGAGATATTTTTCAAAATCTGCCCGGCGCCGATCATCGGCGTAACCGGCACCAAGGGCAAGTCCACGGCCACTTGGCTCATCGGTGAATTCCTGCACCGGTCCGGAAAACGCGTCTGGGTCGGCGGGAACATAAGAAAATCGGTGCTTGAATTTCTGCCCGAGGTCAGGAAGAGCGACCTCGTGGTTCTGGAATTATCCAGTTTTCAGCTGGATTCGCTCGGAAGAAGCCGCATGAGCCCGCATATTGCCGTAATCACCAATATCTTTGCCGATCACCTGAACCGCTACGCCAATATGCGCTCTTACATCGCCTCCAAATGCGGCATTTTCAGATTCCAGAAGCGGGGCGACCATCTCTTGATAAATGCGAAGGATAAGCTTCTGCGGCGTTTAGTTAAAAAGGCGCCGTCGCGGATTGAGTTTTTTGACGCCGAAAAAGATTTGCGTCCGTTCGGAAAATTCATCAAGCCATCAATTCCCCGTTATCATTTCCCCAGCATCGCCGCCGCCGCCGCCGTGGCCCGCCGCGCCGGAGTGGGGGATAGCGTTATTAAAAAAGTTCTCGCCGGATTTTCGGGCATCCCCGGCCGGATGGAACTTGTAAGAACGGTGCGCGGCGTTGAATTCATAAACGATACCACCGCGACCAATCCCACCGCGTCCGAAGAGGCGGTTTACGCCGTCAAAAAACGCATCGGCAAACACGGCCTCCACATCATCGCCGGCGGCCCCACGAAGAAGCTTGACCCAACCGCATTCATTCGCCGAATTGCGCGCCTTGCCGACTCGGTCGTCTTTCTCCCCGGTGAGGCAAGTAAAGTTATGCAAAAAATCCTCCGAAAATTTAAGCCGCGCTACCTCGCCGTCGCTGAAGCCAAAACCATGACCGAAGCGGTGCGCTTGGTTTTCAAGTCGGCGCGGCGGGGAGACGCCGTGCTTCTTTCCCCCGGTGCGGCGAGCTTCGGTCTTTTCCGCCACGAGTTTGAACGCGGCGAGGCTTTTCGGCGAGCGGTGCGGGGTTTAACGGTAAGACATAAGAGGCAGCGGTGAAACCGGGCGCGGACAGGAGTTCTGAACATTATTAGACCTACTGAACAGCATGCACCAGAAAATAGATTACTCTTTCTTAATCATCTCGCTAATTCTGCTCACGGCAGGTTTGCTTGCCATTTCATCGGCCTCGGTGGTCATTTCGCAAAAGAACTTCAGCACGCCTTACTACTATCTTCTGCATCAAGGCCTCGCCGCACTGGTTGGCCTCGGCGGAGCAGCCGTCATCCAATCCATCCCCTATAAAAACTGGAAAAAGCTCGCTTTGCCGCTCCTGGCTGCAGCCTTTATTCTCTCGGCCGCCGTTTTCTTCCCAAAACTTGGTCTGGCCTTTGGCGGAGCCAGCCGCTGGCTGAAGCTCGGGCCCTTAAACCTCCAGCCCTCGGAACTTCTCAAAATTTCGCTTATACTTTACCTAGCGAGTTGGCTTGAAAAAAAGCGCGGCCGGGTCGGCGATTTTTCCTCGGCGTTTATGCCCTTTTTGGTGGTGGTGAGTCTCGTCGGCATCCTACTCGTTCTTCAGCGCGACGTGGGAACGCTCCTGGTCATCTCCGGAAGCGCCATGGTTCTTTACTTTCTCGGCGGAGGGCGATTTACGCAACTCGCGGCCATGGTTACTCTTGCCGCCGCGGCCTTTTACGTCATCGTGCAAGTGGCGCCCTACCGCGTCAACCGGTTCCTAGCTTTTTTCAATCCCGGCATTGATCCCCAAGGCATCAGCTACCATATAAACCAGGCGCTCATTGCCATCGGCACCGGCGGATTCTGGGGCCGCGGGTTCGGCGGGAGCATTCAAAAATACAACTACCTCCCCGAGCCGATCAGCGATTCCATTTTCGCCATCATCGTTGAAGAATTCGGATTTTTCGGCGCTTTCCTGCTGATAGCTCTATTCCTAGCTTTTTTCCTGCGGGCCATCAGAATCGCCCGCCGAGCTCCCGATCTTTTCGGCAAGCTCTTAGTTTCCGGTTTGTCTTCGGCAATAGTCCTCCAGGCTTTCGTTAACATGGCGGCCATCTCGGGGTTCTTGCCGCTTACCGGCATACCCTTGCCGTTCATAAGCTACGGCGGGACGGCTCTTGCGGTCAATCTGGCCATGGTTGGAATTATTCTGAATGTTTCAAAGCATGTATAAAGCTGATTAAGCAAGTTAAGTGGATTGAGTAATAAGCAGGTTAAGCAAGTTAAGTGAATTAAGTACGTCGGCGGGCTCTACTTGACTTGCTTAACTCGCTTAATTTACTTGACGAGCTAGAGATATGCGCATCATCTTCACCGGCGGCGGCAGCGGCGGACATCTTTATCCGGCGATTGCCGTCGCCCGCGAAATAAAAAAAATTGCCGAAGAAGAGAGAATCATTGACCTCCAGCTTTTTTATTTCGGACCGGAGGAAAACATCCCGGAAATAGCCGAGAAAGAAGAAATAATTTTCGTCCATACCCCGGCCGGAAAAATGCGCAGGTACTTCTCGCTCTTAAATATCACCGATTTATTCAAAACGGCCATCGGCCTCGCGAAAGCGTTGTGGCAAGTATTTGTCATTCTCCCTGATGTTGTCTTCGCCAAAGGCGGCTACGGAAGCTTTCCGGTTCTTTTCGCCGCGAGACTCTACCGCATCCCGGTCATCATCCACGAGTCCGATGCCGTACCCGGCCGGGTAAACGCTTGGGCCGGCAAGTGGGCGGCGAAGGTGGCTATTTCTTTTGCCGCCGCCGCCAAGTATTTTCCCAAAGAGAAAACCGCGCTCACCGGCGTGCCCATTTTTAAGCGCGTACCCGGCGGCAGAGTTGACGCCGCCCGCGAAGCCTTCGCCGTATTCTCCGAAAGACCGGTGGCGCTCTTCACCGGCGGATCCCAAGGAGCGGAAGTCATAAATCAAACCGTGACCCAAATCCTGCCGGACCTCGTCCGCAATTACGAAATAATCCACCTGCCCGGAACTCAAAACTTTGAAGACGTGGCTATGGAAACGACCCAAATAGTAAACGGCGGCGGAGGCGCTGCCTTTTACCACCTCGCTCCTTTTTTGGATGAAGTTCGCATGCGCCTTGCCTATTCCATAGCCGATCTTGTCGTTTCCAGGGCCGGAGCCACCGTTGTTTTTGAAATCGCCGCAGAGGGCAAACCTTCCATCTTGATACCCCTGAAAAATTCCGCCCAAGACCACCAGCGGGAAAACGCCTATGAATACGCGGCGAGCGGAGCGGCGGTGGTTATTGAACAAAACAATCTCACCCCTTCCGTCCTTTTTAACGAAATAAAAAAGCTTATGGACGACGGCCCCCAAAGAAAGCGCATGTCCGAAGCCGCTCTAAAGTTCGCCC
>CAZKCN010000028.1:0-2199 GCA_964551555.1 uncultured Candidatus Saccharibacteria bacterium
TTTTGCCCGTTTCCGGGTCGCGTATTCCAAGGAAGCCTTGCCCGGCGGCGTATTCCGCGGAATAGGTGTTGACGGCGCGAGCGATAGCCTCCTCCCGCTTGCGGATAAGCTCAACGAAATTATAAATTTTATTGTTCTCGGCGTTATCCGCGCTAAGCCGTTCACGGAAAGATAAGTCGTCGGCAAGTTGCTCCGGGTTATAAATTGATTGGATAACGTACTCGGCATAGTTTTGATCGGCTCGCGTGGGCAAAGTGCAGGATAGACCGAAATCCAAAGGCAGGCGGAAAGCGTCTATCGGCGGCGGTCCGAATGTGGCGCAAAAGTTTAGGCCGCTGATCTGGCTAAGGTATATGCGTGAGGCATTTTCGGCAATTTTGGCTAGGTCCGCCGTAAAACTGACGCTAAAGACGGGTTTTTGGAAACGGCCGGTAACAATCCAGCGGATCATCACATCACGAAGGAGATTGATCGCCTTATTGATAGTTATAGTGGCCAGGAAGTCGGCAATTGACTTTAAGCTCAACTTCCCGGTTGATACCGCGGTGGCGATCGCCGCTGTGCCGGTCGGGCAAAGAAGCGGTATGGTGCATTGGTTCACTGGAACATAAAGCGGGCCGAGGGCCGCTCCACCCCCGCCGCCGAGTGCGCTTTCAAGTTGTGTTACCGCTCCCTCAACTTGCTCCGGCGCGCCGAGTTGAGCTTGGGATGCGAACGGCAGTAAAGCAAAAGTCAGCAAGTTCCCCGCAAGGACTGTTGCGGCAGTGATTCGATTGATCGCCTTTGCAGCCGCTCTCGCGCTATTCATTGTTTTATTGGAGATAAACATAACCGCCCTCCGACGGGTCAAAAGAAACGCCTTTAGAAGTCAGTAGAGTCTTTATTTTTTGATGCGTGAGGGCGAGCTCTCGGAAAATATCAATACGCCTTCTCGCGATTATAGCCGTGGCAATCGGGTCGCTGGCCGTGTTTCTAAAAATTTCTGCCGCCCGCTTGGTTTCCAGAATATAGTTTAGTTCGGTTACTACAAGGTTCTGGTAATCCGAAGGCACGGGCACTTTTTTAACTTCGGCCACTGTCCGTTCAAGCGCTCGGATGATCGGGTCAAGATCGGCAAGCTTGGAGTAGTCGTTGTTTTCGAGCGCCTCAATAAGAATGGCTACGTCGCTTCGCGTTTGCACCGGCGTTATGTGTTTGGCGAAAATGTCATAGAGCGCGTTGAAATACTTTTTTACCGTTGCCGGGCTGTTGTCCGGATTTATGTGAAGGTCTTTTACGGTCATGACTGCCGCCTGACTTAAGAGAACATCAGGGTCGGCGTTTTGAGGCAGTGAAAGCCTCTTTAAAAAGTCATTAGATCTGACTTCACCGCTTTCATCAATGGCGCTGAAGACTCCGCTTTCAGCCAGGCTCTTGGCGAGACCATAGGTCAGATTGTTCTTTTCCAAGTCGTTTTGATCTGGCAGTCGGCTGTCGGTCGTCGGCTGACTCATCTTATCCTTCGGTCCCCTTTTTAGCGGATCGCGGCTTTGGGTTATCTCATCCGCATCAGAAGTGCCGTCGCCGTCGGTGTCAGCGTTATCTACCGCGGTTCCGTAAAGTTTTTCTTCCCAGTCTTTGAGCCCGTCGCCGTCGCTGTCGCGATCAGCCTCGGCCAGTTTAACGCTTTGAGTCGTCTCACGGCTTATTACCGCAGCACCTGGCTGGGGATTGGCCGGTTTTTGGGTGAAAAAGCGAAGAATCGCGAGCGCGCCAACGGTCAAAGAAAACACTAAAACAACCACAAGAAGCCTTGCTTTGGCGATGGAGGCTAAAAAGCCATGGGCTGAAAAACCCATGGCTTCAGTATATCATTAAACACTGGAAAAACTGCGGAAATACTGTTGATAACTTATTGTTTGCCCGCCGAATGGCGGCTGCAAACAATAATCCCGAGTCTCGCTGAAAGCGGGGCGAGGGATCTCATTTATCATTTTGCAGTTTTCAATAGCTTGTTCCAACCATGATAATTGCCGGCCCGGCGCCAATAGGCACTTTGCCGAGAAAACAAACATATGGCGCCCCGGAAAGTCCAAGCGTCCACGCTCCAGGGCGCAAGGTAAAAAAAGCGAAAAGCTGTGAGATTCCGTACACAAATATATACTCTCCTCCCCGCGGCGGGCCAATGTCAAGGACTATACAGTTATTGCCGGGACGCAT
>CAZKCN010000028.1:2299-6648 GCA_964551555.1 uncultured Candidatus Saccharibacteria bacterium
GGCGCCGCGAGCAAAACGCGAATCAAGCGCGAAGTCAGATAATAAGGGATGTTGGCGACGACCAGATATTTTGGGGGAAGATTTAACTCCGCGAGTCCGATTTTTAAAATATCGCCTTCAACCACATTCACATTTTTTACTTCCGCCTCGGCGAGCTTGTCTTTTAACCAAGCGCAAAGTCTTTCATCTTTCTCTACGGCGACGACGCGCTTGGCTTGCTTGGCCAATTCAAAAGTCAGCGCGCCGAGTCCCGGGCCGATTTCAAGCACTGTTTCTTCGGGCGCTATTCCGGCCGCCGCAACTATCCGCCGCGAAACTTCGGGCGAAGTCATGAAATGCTGGCCCATCAGTTTGTTAGGCCGGAATGCCGTCTTTATTCGATGAAATTCAATCTCACGGCGTTTGTTTCGCATAATGAGCTCGTTAAATCCGAAATCCTAAGCCCTAAACCCGAAGTCCTAAACAAACCCGAATGTCCAAAATTTTAAAATCTTGCAGTTGTTTTGGTCATTATGGTTTTGGGTTTGTTTAGAGTTTGGGGCTTAGAGTTTAGAGTTTTTGTAACGCCGGTCTATTACTCTTCGACGATGAGGATATCATCGGAATCTGTCTCGTTTTGTTCGAGTACCTCGGGCGGCAATTCCCTCAAGAACCTTGAAGGCATATTGACTTGTGTCTCGCCGAAGACGGTTCGCTTGAGCGCCCAGGAAAGATAAAGCCTTTCTTTGGCCCGGGTCATGCCGACATAGCAAAGCCGTCTCTCTTCTTCCAGTTCGGCCAATCCGTTTTGGATAGACTTGGCATGCGGCAAAACGCCCTCCTCCAGGCCGGCCATGAATACGGCCTTAAACTCCAGACCCTTGGCGGCGTGAAGGGTCATCAGCTTGACCCGCTCATCATTCTCTCTTATTTCGTCCTGCTCCGAGACCAGGGCGATGTCTTCCAGGAGTTTCGCGGCCGCCTCGGGCATCGCGAGATAGTCATATTTTCTCGCTACGCTTACGAGTTCCTTCGCGTTTTCCACCCTTGCCTCGCCATCCGGCCCAAGATCGGCGAGATACTTTTCGTAACTGATGGCGCTAATCAGAAAACGCAGGAATTCGGCAAGCGTCTTTCCTCCTAAACCCTCGCGGAGTTCGGTGATGACTGATTTAAACTCGGCGATCTTTTTTTGGTCTCTTGCGGCGAGTCCGGCAGTCTCGCCGGAAAGATAGGCGAGAAAAGTTTTCGGCCCGATGCCCCGCGGCGGGACATTGATGATCCGTTTCTCGGCGGCGCGGTCGTCGGCGTTCACCAGATAGCGGAGATAAGCAGTGAGATCTTTTATTTCTCTTCTTTGCCAGAATTTTATTCCGCCGACGATGACATAAGGAATCTCATGGTAAATCATCGTTTCTTCCAAAACGCGCGACTGGGCGTTGGTGCGGTAGAGCACGGCCGTTTCAGAGAAGCTCGCTCCATCGCGCGCGAGCGCCAAAATTTCCTCGGCTATTCTTTCGGCCTCATCCCGCTCATGGCTTGACGCCCATACCTCCGGCCACGGACCGGAAGGATTTTTGGTCCACAGCGTCTTTTCCTTCTGCTTTTTGTTTTTGGCGATCAAGTGGTTCGCGGCCTTCAGAATTTCGGGTGAAGAGCGATAGTTTTCCTCAAGCAGAACGACTTTGGCTTCCGGCCAGTCGCGCTCAAAGTTCAAAATGTTCCGGTAGTCGGCTTGCCTCCAGCCGTAAATTGCCTGCGAGTCGTCGCCGATGACGAATAAACTCTCATGTTCTCTACCGAGCAGGCGGACAAGCTCATACTGCGCGGTGTTGGTATCCTGAAATTCGTCAATGTGGATATGGTGAAAGCGCTTTTGCCAGCGCGCGAGCGCCTCGCCGTTTTTCCGGAAGAGGCGCGTGACGTGGAATATGAGGTCGTCAAAATCCATGGCGTTCGCAAAAAGAAGCCGCCTTTGATAATTTTCGTAGACCAGCGCTACGGTTCGCGGGAAAAGTTCGCTCTCGCCGCGGCCCGCGTATTCGTCCGAGGAAACCAAGTCGTTTTTTAGATTGGAAATCACCGCGGCTATCATCCCCGGCGGGAAGTTCTTGGGGTCCAATTCCAACTCCTTCATCACCTCTTTTATCAATCCAAGCGAGTCGCTTTCATCGTAGATGGTGAAATGTCTCTTGTAGCCGGCGAGCCCCGCCTCGCGGCGGAGAACGAAAGCGGCGAAACTATGGAAAGTGCCTATAAACGGAGTTAGCGAGTTAAATGGGTTATTGAGTTTCAGCCGCTTCGCGGCTTCGGAGTCGGCGGATCGGAGACTCATTAAACTCGTTAAACTCAACAACTGATTAACTCGCCCGCGCATCTCCTCGGCGGCTTTATTGGTGAAGGTAACGGCCAGAATGTTTTCGGGACTGACGCCGGTAGCGATTAGGTAAGCGATGTGATGGGTTAGAGCCTTGGTCTTCCCCGAGCCCGGGCCGGCAACAACCAAAACCGCCCCGCGCGTTTGCCCCGCGGCTTCCTTCTGGCGGTCGTTGAGATCGGCTAGTATTTTATCCGGGTTCATTGCTCATTGCGGCAGATTTTCGGTCTTTGGAATCTACACTTAAAACTTATGCGCCGATCCGGGACAGGAGCTTAACATAGCAGGATTTCAGCCGACTTTCTAACGGCGAGAGCTCCTTAGTGCCGACCTTGATATATTCCAGAGCTGGAAAGCGAGTAGGCTTAACCTTGCCGGAACGGCTGTTGCCGCTTGCCTCGCCCTGGGTTATACTGCAGGTATATCAGCGCTTCAGAGAACACACTGGTTTTTATAATGTTTTTAGCGGTTGGGGGCTGATTTCCTTAAAAACGCCTTTATTAGTGCCAAAACTGGTGCCCGTTCAACTTCTCCGCAAAAGATAGATTTTGACAGCGAAGTCAAAAACGGGCAAAAACTGAATAATCTAAGCATAAAAATGCTTCTTTGCCGAAAGAAGCTTTTGGCTTTTTACCAAGCAGGCGGCAGATTTTGGCCTATTTTGCTCTTTTCCGCCCTGCTGATCTTCCCGCCTCGCTCTTCCCAAGCCAGCATACTTTCGGCTTTGGCTCGCTTTTTCGGCGTTTACACTTTTGAAGTGGAAGAAAGACTGCCGAATCTCGTGGCTCAAAGTCAGGCGGCGTCGGGCTTATCGGCTCTTGACGCTGGCAACCGTCCTCCCGATGCGAATGCCATAGATTATGACGACGCTAACGCTCTTAATATTGTGGAGGATAACGCTATCCTGGCGCCTCTCAACCCTCTCGGCACTATCCCGGTGGCTGACGGACACGCCGCCGGCCAGATCTTTGTCTATGTTGTCCGCTCCGGCGACAATATATCCACTATTGCCAAATCTTTCGGCGTTTCGGTGAACACCATTCTTTGGGCCAACTCCATCTCCGATCTCCGGTCAATCAAGAGCGGCGACCAACTGCTTATTCTCCCGGTTACCGGCATCCGCCACGAGGTCAAGAAGGGCGACACTCTTTCGTCGGTTGCTAAAAAATATCGCGCGACGGTTGAAGATATAACCCGCTACAACGGCCTGGCTGCCGGGGAGGAATTGGAAGCAGGAACGACAGTGGTTGTGCCTAACGGCGAGTTGAGCACGCCTTCGTCTGTGTCCGGCTCTTCGCCGGGCCGCTACTTCTCCAATCTCCCCCTTTACGAAGGTTTCTACGTCCGGCCTATTTCCGGCGGACGGCGATCCCGCGGCATTCACGGTTTTAACGGCGTTGACCTGGCTAATGCTTGCGGCTTGCCTGTTTCCGCCTCGGCTGACGGCAAGGTGCTGATCGCAAAATCCAGCGGCTGGAACGGCGGTTACGGCAAGTACGCGGTTATTTCGCACGCCAACGGCACGCAAACGCTCTACGCTCATCTTAAAGATCTCGCGGTTGAAGCCGGCGAAACTGTCCGTCAGGAGCAGGTTTTGGGCTCTATCGGCTCAACCGGAAATTCCACCGGCTGCCACGTGCACTTTGAGGTGCGCGGGGCCAGGAATCCGTTTTAGCCGAGGGCCTAGCGTATAGGGTTTAGAGTATAGGGGCTTTGGCGGTTGTGCCGCTTTTTCGTTTTTAGGTCAACGGCGGCGCCTCTCTATTTGCTATACGCTAACCCCTAACCCCTACACCCCTTACACCTCGGCCTTGGGCCGATACTGCAGCGCCTCAAACATATGGTCGCGGCTTATATCTTTTTCTCCAGTCAAGTCGGCAATCGTCCTCGCGACCTTAATCATGCGGTAGTAAGATCTCACCGACATGCCGTAGCTCTCATAGGCATGGCGAAGAACTTCTCGCGCAGGCGCGCCAAGCGGGGCATGGGTTTT
>CAZKCN010000029.1:0-6505 GCA_964551555.1 uncultured Candidatus Saccharibacteria bacterium
ATTGTTTCTGCTCGGCTCGCTGAATGGAGCAATGTCGCGGGCGTCATCCGCGCGGCGGCAATCCTCGCCAAAGAGTTTCCCGACGTGCGGCTGCTTGTCGCCGGGGAAGGACCGGGGGAAGAAAGATTAAAAACGCTCGCGCGCAAGCTCGGCATTGCGGGCGCAGTGGTGTTTCTCGGGCGCGTTTCGCGCGCCGAAAGCTGGCACCTCCGCAAAACCTCGGCAGTGTACGTGCTTAACCATGCGGAGGAAATCACTGCCCGCGACATTCAAAGCGGTTTGGCGGCGGGTGTACCGGTGGTTGCTCCCAATATACAGGACGTGAGCGAAATAATCCGTGATGGCGAATCGGGGCTTTTGGTTGAGCCGGGCGGTGACCAGGAGCTCGCCGCCGCGATCGCTCGCTTGTTTAGGGATGAAAGTCTCTCCGCGCGCCTCGTCCGCGGCGGCGAGATGCTTCTTGCCGAGAAATTTTCGTGGGGCGCGCACATTCGCACCCTCGGCGATCTTTTTGATGGCGTTCGCGCCAAAGCTCGTCGCTAGCCATGGCATTACCAAACGAGGACAAACTTAGGTGGGAAGCGTACCGCGAGCAGGAACTGCAGAAGTTCCTGCCTGTTCTCGCAAAACTTGGATTTGTGCTTGACGACGAACAAGTGCACATCGGCGGTGAACGTTACCTCATGAGCGGGCAGAAACTTGTTCTGCTCGGCCGGCGCGCAAGCCACGATAAGCGTGTCGTCATAAAAGTAAGCAGCCAGCCGGAAGGTATATATGAGATTGAACGCGAGCGAGCATGCCGCGCGGCTCTCAAGCGCATTGATTTTGCCTACCGTACATTCTTTCTTCCGGAAGATCTGCTATTTGCGCCCAGTAGCAACCACGTCATTTCCATTACTGCCTACATAGAAGAGAAACTCGCTTTTCTCAACCATTCCCTTGAAGAGCAATTTTTTTTGGCGCTCCGCGCGTTTGAAACGCAAGAGGGCGCGCAGGCCGTCGCTCGCTCACACGCCAAAATAATACAAAAGACGTTTGGCATGGCGGGCGCGCGGGAGTATCTGGAATCGTTTGATGCGTTTCGGAAAAGCGCTCTAGCTGCAGATTCAAATAACTCGGAGCTGTCCTCTATATTCAAGAGGGGTTGCGAATTTCTCACAGCGCATAAGACCGAGATTGAGCGGTACTCCGGTTTCCTTGTGCATACCGATTTTATCCCTCATAATTTCCGCGTCGTTGGCCGGGATATATACCTTCTTGATCACACCTCTATCCGCTTCGGCAACAAGTACGAGAGCTGGGCGCGTTTTCTGAATTACATGATCATTTACAACCGGCCGCTTCGGTCGGCACTCGCTGATTATGTGCGCCAAAATCGCGGTGAGGAAGAATACTTGAATTTACGTCTCATGTGCATATATAAAATAGGATTCCTTTTGCAGTTTTATGCGGCCACACTGGCAAAAACGATAGGCGACCTAAATGCTCTTACCCGTGCGCGCGTTTCTTTTTGGACCAGCGTATGCGAAGCCATTCTTGATGATGCGCCAGTATCGGAGGAGATGGTGCGGGAATATGAACGTATGCGCGATTCACTGCGCAGCGCCGAAGAGCAGCGCCGGCAGAAAGAATTGGGACAGTTGTAACGCTGGAGCATGAAAAACCGTGCGTCAAAAAGACTACCGTAATAAGCAATACCGGCCCGCCCCGCACTTAACTCCGATCGGAAATAAGTGCGGAACGGGGGGTCGGCCTAACATAGTTTGACTTTTTAACATGGCTGCAAAAGTTATCGTAACCGGCGGAGCCGGGTTCACCCCGCACTTATTCCAGTCGTTCCTTTCTTAATACGCATAAATCAGCTAACCGCCTGCGGCTTGCTTGCGAGATGAGGCTGAACTGATTGTGGAATAAGTGCGGGGCGAGATTTGGTAATTTGTAACGTCAATTATGCTCAAAAGTTCATGAAAGCTATAGTCACTGGAGGAGCTGGGTTCATCGGTGCGCATTTGGCCGGAGCTCTTTTGGAGCGCGGATTTGAGGTGCATATCATTGACAATCTCGCTACCGGCAAGCGCGAACGGCTGCATCCTGAAGCTGTTTTCCATGATGCTGATATCCGTGATTTAAGGGCTATCGCGCCCGTTTTCGCCGGCGCCGAGTTAGTTTTCCACACCGCAGCCCTGCCGCGCGTTCAGCCGTCAATTGAGAACCCGATCACCGCAAACAATGTCAATGTGAATGGCGCGCTTAACGTTTTGGTTGCCGCCCGCGACGCCAAAGTCAAACGGGTTATTTATTCGGCTTCGTCCTCGGCTTATGGCGACCAGGATAAGCTCCCGCTCACCGAAGATATGCCGGCGCGGCCCTTGAGTCCTTACGGGCTCCAAAAATACATCGGCGAACTTTACTGCCGCCTTTTCCATCAGGTCTACGGTCTTGAAACAGTGTCGCTTCGCTATTTCAATGTCTACGGCCCGGGGGCTTCGGCCGAGGGTGCTTACGCTTTGGTCATCGGCAAGTTCTTGGATCAGCGCCGGCGCGGCGAGCCGCTGACCATCGTTCCCGACGGAAGGCAGTCGCGCGACTTTACGCATGTCCGCGACGTGGTGCGGGCGAACATTCTTGCTGCCGAATCTCCCAAAGCCGGGCGGGGCGAAGTGATCAACATCGGCGGAGGACACAATCATAACGTCCTTGAAATCGCCGAGCTTATCGGCGGGCCGAGAGTTTTTATTGAACCGCGCGTAGAGCCGAAACACACTCTTGCCGACATTACTAAAGCCCGCGAGCTCCTCGGTTGGGAGCCGAAAATAACGTTGGAGGAGGGGATAGCCGAGCTTAAAAAAGTTTACGACTTAGCGTAGTTTGGTTTTTGGCTGATGGTTTTTAGTTTCAGTTAGTGGTTGTTAGTTTTGGTTACCAGTTGGCGTTAGGCGTTTGGCGCGATGCAAAACCGGCAACTAAAACCAGTAACCAAAAACCGGAACTATCAACTAACCAACTAAAAACTAGTAAGCTTACCTCCCGCTCCTCTGTAAAAGTTTCAGTGCCGTTTTCAAAAGAATGGCAACATCGAGGGCAATGGATCGGTTTTTAATGTAGTAAAGATCGTATTGCAGTTTCTCCGGTGCGTCCTCCACTGAAGCGTCGTCGGCCATATTTATCTGCGCCCAGCCGGTTATGCCGGGAAGAGTGAGTTCCCTCATCCGGTAAAAGGGGATTTTATTCTCAAGCTCCTTCACGAACTCTGGCCGCTCCGGCCGCGGCCCGACGAAGGACATCTCGCCCTTGAGCACGTTCCATAACTGGGGCAACTCGTCGAGATAAGTTTTTCGCAAGAAACTTCCGAAGGGGTAAGCGCGCGAATCCTTAGCAATCTCCTTAAATCCGCCCATTCTCTCCGCGCCCAGCACCTGACTCCGCAATTTAACGAAATCAAAAGTCCGGCCGTTCCTGCCCATGCGCTTTTGCCGGAAAAATATTAGGCCGTCGCCGGCGCGGGCTCTTTTTCTCTTGTAGCCAAGAATGTCCTTTGGCGTTGACAGCATTATGCCGAAAGCGGCAAAGGGCAGGAGGGTAAGAGCCGCTAAGCCGAAAAGCAAGGCCAGAGCCAAGTCCATGACCCGCTTGACGAAGTCGTATTTTGGCCGCCTCATGCCAATTAGGTTTTCAATAAACCATAATTCATTGATAAGCGACGTCGGCACTTTGCCGGCCACCGATTCGTAGAAACGCGACAGGTCCACGATAGTCACGCCGAGCGGCACAACCGCAAAAAGCGAGCGCGCGAGCGCTTCCGTTTTTCTTAGGTCATGAGTGATCACGATGCGGCTTATGTTGTATTCCTTGACTATATCCGGAAGGTTTTTTCCCAAGGCCAGCACCGGGCCGCCGGCACTGATGCTCCATTCCGGCTGGTCGCTATCACTCTTGAGAAAAGCCGCGGCGCTGAAACCGAGCTGGGGATTCTCCGATAGGAATTTAGCCGTCTCGGCCACCTCTCCGTTGATGCCGAAAAAAAGAACTTGCTCCTTGGTTCTTTTGGCGAGAGCGGCGTTGTAGGCCGCGCGCCAGCCGGTGATAAGTGCGCCGAGGGCGGTAAAGATGATGATAAGAGTGGTCAGCGGCTTTAGCCGGAATGCGGGGATGAAGTAAAAAAGGACTACGGTCAAAGCCAGATTGAAAAGATTGGCCTTGAAGAGACGCTCAAAAAAGCGCGGCTCGTTTTTCGCCGCTTTCAAGTCGTATAGGCCGAAAACTAGAAAACCAGCCAGCCACAAAAGGAGGAGAAACGGGGCGGCAAAGAAATAAAGACGGATGAGGAAGCTTTCGGGCACTCCGCCGTGGCGGATAAGGAGGGCAACACTAAGCGCCACGATGGCCGCAGCAAGATCCCCGCAAACAAGAATGGCCTTTTTAAGCGGCAGTGAGTTTGAAGTCATGCTGACGCGCTGTTCACCCCGTTAGAACATCGCTGACTTCTTTCGGGGCCGGAGTGAGGCATAACCGATGGGGATGTAATGCTCTCATGGGGCAGGCGCGAGGCCTCCGTTCTAACGGGGTTGCCGAGATACAAAGCTTCAGTTTTCGCAATCATATTTTCCAGTCTAAAATACTGATCTATCTTAGTCTCTGCCTTATTTCCCAAATTTTGCCGTGTTTTCTCGTCGCCGGCAACTTCCAAGAGTGCTTCCGCGAGATCGCGGACACTGGCCGGCTTCACCAATAATCCCTCGCGGCGGTGAGTGATAAGATCAGGAACGCCGCCGACCGCGCTAGCTACCACCGGAAGTCCGGCGGCCATAGCTTCCATTATGACATAAGGCAGACCTTCCTTGATTGAGGGCAGAACGAAAACGTCAAACGCCGTTAAGAGACGCTCGGCGTCGGGAACAAACCCGGGAAGATGCACGGTATCACCGAGTTTAAGGGTTTGAATCTGTCGCTCCAGTTCTCGGCGGAGCTCGCCTTCACCGATAATGATCGTTTTGAATTTTGGGATTTGGTAATTGCCTGCCTGCCGGCAAGGCAGGGAATTTGTTTGGGATTTGAATATCGTGATTTGGGATTTCATCTGATTGACTGCGTCAATCAGGTGGCCGAGCCCCTTGTTTTTGGTGTGCTCGGCCACCGTGCCGACGACGAGCGCGTTTTCGCCGAGCGGACAGCCCACTTTTGCGGCGAGAAATCGCCTTGCTTCTTCGCGCGCGAGGCGCTCCCGCGGTTTAATGCCGTGATAAATCAAAACCAGTTTTTTTGCGGGGATGAATTTTTTGGCCGCGAGCCAGTCGGCGCGGTTGATGACGATTATCCTGTCCTGGAAAAGCGAGGCCGCCCAGCTCAAGATTTTTATCGCTCCCTTCTGCCACCGCGGCCGGTTTTCGTTAAAAGCCCAGCCGTGAGCGGTGAATACAGTTAAAAGTTTAAAGTTAAAAGTTAAAAGTTTATAGGCGAAAGCGGCCGCCGAACCGAGGCCGCCGGCTTTGGAGCTGTTAAGGTGGATGATGTCCGGTTTTTCACGGCTGAAGATTTTGAAAAGCGAAAAAAGCGATCGCCTCTCTCTTATGAAATTTATGTCGCGTTCCAGCCCCGGCACGTTTATGGCTCGGATACCGGCGGCTTGCAATTTCGTCGCGAGCGGGCCGCTTCCTCCGCAGGCGACAGCAACTTCAAATCGATCCTTAGGCAAATTCGTCGCCAGGTCAAAAACATAGCGTTGCGCTCCGCCCCAATTTGACTTGGTTATAATGTATAGAATTTTCCTTTCTCGCCGTTGCCTTTGCACTCCTATTATTACCTCTTATACAGCCCTGCAGTTCCATTATCACTTGCTTTACCGGGCGCTGTGGAAAAACGTCTTGACATATCAGGCGGCATTTGCTACTAATACTAGCAGTGAGTGTTTTTCCGGGCTTGCCTGGAAATCCAGTCTATTTGTCGGTAAAAAGCCTCGGGCGACCGAGGCTTTTTACGTTGACGTTAAACAACCCTATTGAAGTCGGACTTCAATAGACTTCTGTAAGAGGTTACTCTTCCGACCATTTCCAAAACGGGCGGGACGGGAACGATTCTATTTGTCTGGCGCTTGCCCCGCACTTTCCCTCCCAAGGATCATAGAAGGGTTTACTCTCCCGCACCTTTCCTCTGAAGGGCCATAGGGGGTATACTCCAATTCTATTTGCCCGCCCCGCACCAATTTTACTGCCGCCGGAGGAAATAATTAGATTGCTTGAAGTCCACATTTACCATCGCGATCCGCGTGAGCGAATAGCTCATCCCTTGATGGGCGCAGCGGATCGCCCCGGCATATCTCGTAAAATTGGTGCGGGGTCTTTTGTGCCCGCCTAAATTTTGGCTTCTCGCTAAGGCCATAGAAGGGTATACTCCAATTCTATTTGTCTTTCTTGCCCGCCCACAATTCGCCACCGAGAAGGGCTATAGAGGGTATACTCCAATTCTATTTGTCTTTTGTGAGTGCCAGCTCTATAGCCCATCATGAAGG
>CAZKCN010000030.1:0-6243 GCA_964551555.1 uncultured Candidatus Saccharibacteria bacterium
GAGATCGCCTCGAAACCTGCGGAGTGCAAAGCATAAATAACATAGTGGACGCGGCGAATTACGTGATGCTGGAACTTGGGCAGCCGCTGCACGTGTTCGACTATGACCGACTGAAAATTCGAAGCACGAAATCCGAAATCCGAAACAAATTCAAAATTCGAAATTCGAAATTAGAAGTTTCTGATAGGCGCGAAGAAAAAATAATTACGGTGAGGCGGGCGCGACAAGGCGAAAAGCTTTTGGCCTTAGACGATAGGATCTATCCCCTTTCGCCGGACATTCTAGTTATTGCCGGCGAGGAAAAGCCGATTGCCATCGCCGGCATCAAAGGCGGCAAGGATTCCGGTGTAACCGCCGGTACGACAGCCATCGTTCTTGAATCAGCCAACTTCAACCAAGCGCTCATCCGCACCGCGTCGCAGGCGCTCAACCTGAAAACGGACGCGTCGTTCCGCTTTGAGCACGGCATGGATCCAAATCAAACTGCGGGAGCGATTGACCGGCTCGCCGAAGTGATTGGCGAAGTCGCCGGAGGGGAAATTCTTGCCGGACGGGTTGATGCTTACCCCAGACCGCCGCGGCCGCGGCGAATTCTCTTGCGGAATAATTACCTTAGCAGTATTGTCGGTGAAATAATTGCCCCGGCATTTGTTGAATCGTGCTTCAAGCGGCTCGGCTGGAGTTACCGAAAAACGGCCGGCGGATTCGTCGCTGAACCGCCATCGGCGCGGCGCGATATTGAAATAGAAGAAGATGTCATTGAGGAAGTAGTGCGCTTGCGGGGCTATGAGAGAATTAAGCCGCAGCCGCCGAAAATACACTCACTTGCCGCGCGAGCCGAGAGCAGTGATGGCTGGGGAAGGAAAATAAAAGATTATCTCGCGCTGACCGGTTTTGCCGAAACATTTGTTTACCAATTCATCGGCAAGCGCACCCTTGATATTTTCGGCGAAGAGACCGGCAAACTTCTTGAACTGGAAAACCCGACCAGCCCCGATACGCAATATCTCGTGAACCGGCCGGTATACCGGTTCGCCGCCGCGGCGGCGGAGAATTTGCGCCGCTTTGACGATGTGGCTCTCTTCGGATTCGCCAAGGGGTTTACGCCCGCGCCGAAGCCATCGCTCAAACTTCCGGCGATAGAAACCAAATATCTCGTTCTGGCCAAAGCGGCCAACAGCGCTAAATCGGCCCAAAGCCAAAAAGACGCCGAGGTTTTCTACGCCATTAAGGGAGCGGTTGACGGCCTGCTGGAATCGCTTGGCATCGCTGAACACTGGTATGATGATGCTTTCAAGCGCGGCGAAGAAGGAGCGGTTCCGTTTCTGCACCCCTACCGCCGCGCGCAAATAAAAGCGGGCGGCGAATATCTCGGATTGGTTGGCGAGTTGCATCCCTCGGTTTTGGAGAAACTCAAAGCGCGGGGGCGGATTGTTGTCGCCGAGATTTTGCTTGAAAAATTAACCGGCCTGGCCGGGAGCGAAGCGGAATTTCGGCCGATCGGCAAGTTTCCGGCCGTCATCCGCGATATTGCCGTGGTTGTTCCGGAAAACACCAAGACAGAGGAAGTTACAAACACCATTGAAACGGCCGGGGGCGAACTGCTCGCCGATTCGGATCTATTTGATTATTTTCAGGACGAGGCTATGGAAGAAAGCGGAAGAAAGTCGCTGGCTTTCCATCTGGTGTTTCAGTCACCGGGAAGAACGCTCACCGACAAGGAAGTCGGTCGGCTGTATATGAAGATAATCGCCGCGGTCAAGGAAAAGGGGTGGGAGACGCGGGGATGATTTAGCCCCGGCCGATATTGACACAAAGAAAGTATCGTCCCCTTTCTGTATCGGGGACAAAAGTGGGCCGATATAGATTGGGTGTTAGTGCCCTTGCGGCCGCAGCGGTTTAACGGATCGCGTTTGACAAAATCAGCCAAAGCACTATCCTCAAGGCAGTCCAAATAGTCCGGCTGCTAACGAACGGTTGGCAAACGCCGACCCTGGAAATGCGAAAAGGAGGCCGAACGTGGAGGAAAACGCTAGTCTTCGTTTCAGCGAGCCGCCTCCCGCAGCGCCTGACGCGCCATCTGTTGTCTTCGTGCGCCTACTGCGAGTGAACCAGGCGATAGGAAAGTTCTTCGAAGATCTGGTGGAATCAGGAGCGTTAAGCCACTTGCCGCCGCCGAAGCTCCGCGAGCTGGAAACGCTTTTCACCGAGGCCTCGCTCCTGAATATAGAGTTGGCGCGGATATTACTTGCCCCGTATCTTGACGCCCAACACGCGCTAAAAATACTCTTAGCCGAAGCCGAGGCGACGCTTGATCTCGCCAGGCTCAAGTCCCCTTCAGTAGCCTCCTGACAAAGGGGATTTTTGTTGCCGGAAAAGCTTGTTTGCGGCCGCGAAATTTGCTACAATAAGGTGGTGATTTTGAGTATAAAACTCCAGTAAACAGCTACGTTTTGAGAGCCCGCGCCGATGACCATCGGGCGGGTATTGGTGTTTAATATAGCCAAGAAAGAGCAAAGAAAAAATCCCCCGACAAGACCCAGGGCGAGCAAAATGAACATGGAGCTCCGCGCAGCATAAGCTCGGCGGTATCTCCAGTTCACCCCTCCCTTTCTTCCCGCTCATGAGGTGATAACCTCCATTCGGGAAATTATTCATAAAATATGGGCTTCAAGAAACAGTACCAAAGAAAGGGAGGGGTTATTGTTTGTTGCCATTCATCCCCGCAGTCCCGCTGAAAGCGGGACGGGGTATTCCCCGGCCTCGCCCCGGCTTGGCCGAGGGCGGGCTGGACAAACAATAACAACGCTTCAGTTCACCCCGCTAGAAAGCCGCTAAAATAGTAAAGCAACCTAATGACAAAACGAAAATCCCCAAATAAAGAAAAACAAGCTCCGCCCGCGAAAGCTTCTAACGGGGCAAGCTACACCGCGAAGGATATTTACGTCCTTGAAGGACTTGAACCTGTCCGTAAAAGGCCGGGCATGTACATCGGCTCAACCGGTGTTGACGGTCTGCATCATTTGGTTTGGGAAGTCGTTGACAATTCCATTGACGAAGCCATGGCCGGTTACGCCAAAAATATTGCCATAACACTTCTTCCCGAAAACCGCGTTATGGCGGTTGACGACGGCCGCGGGATTCCGGTGGAAATCCATAAGCAGACCAAGAAGTCGGCTCTTGAAACGGTTATGACCACGCTCCACGCCGGAGGTAAATTCGGCGGTGAATCGTATAAGGTTTCAACCGGGCTTCATGGCGTCGGCGTTTCGGTGGTGAACGCTTTATCAAAGTGGCTACGCGCCGAGGTTTGCCGCGACGGCATTCAATACGCTCAAGAATACTCAAGAGGCCAAGCGAAAGCGCCGGTGAAAAAAATCGGCAAGTGTTCGGGTTCGGGAACGGCGGTAACTTTTGAACCCGATCCGGAGATCTTTAAGGAAATTGAATTTGATTGGACGAGAATTCTTGAGCGTTTGCGCCAGCAGGCTTACTTGACTCGCGGTGTGACGTTAGCGCTTCGCGACGAGCGCAACCCTCTTAAAACCAAGGACGGCGGTGTTATAATTCCTTCTTACGCTTTTTACTTTGAAGGCGGCATTGTTTCATACGTCAAGCACCTCAACCGCGACGAGGATCCCAAACACGAACACATTTTTTACGCGAGCAAGGAGATCGCCGCCAACGGCGGGCGGAACATTCTGGTTGAAGCGGCTCTTCAGTATACCAACGACATCCAGTCCAAAGAAGTAAGTTTTGCCAATCACGTCCACACCCCGGAGGGCGGAATGCATTTGACCGGCTTTCGCACCGCCCTCACCCGGAGCTTAAACGACTACGCCAAGAAAAACCAATACTTCAAAAAAGACGACGAGGCGCTCTCCGGCGACGATGTGCGCGAGGGCCTCACGGCGGTCATCTCGGTCAAACTGCAGGAGGCGCAGTTTGAAGGCCAGACTAAAGCCAAGCTCGGCAATCCCGAAGCGCGAACCGCGGTTGAAACGGTGGTCGCGGAGGCACTGGAGGATTTCCTTGAAAAACATCCGCAGGACGCCGAAGCTATAATTGAAAAGTCGCTTCTCGCTCAAAAAGCGAGAAAAGCGGCCAAAGCGGCCAAAGATACGGTATTGCGCAAAGGGGCTCTGGAGGGCATGACTCTCCCGGGCAAACTTGCCGATTGCCAGTCGCGCAACCCCGAGGAGTCAGAATTGTTTCTGGTGGAAGGCGACAGCGCCGGGGGCTCGAGTAAGCAGGCCCGCGACCGAAAGTTTCAAGCCATTCTCCCGCTGCGCGGCAAGATTTTGAATGTTGAAAAAGCGCGGCTGGATAAAGCTCTGACTTTCGCTGAAATAAAGGCCCTCATAATCGCCATGGGTGCGGCCATCGGCGACGAGTTTGATGAAAAGAAACTGCGCTATCACCGCATCATCATTGCGACTGATGCGGACGTAGATGGTGCGCACATACGCACCCTATTGCTGACGCTTTTCTTCCGCTATTTCCCGGCAGTTATAGACCGAGGTTATCTCTACATCGCCCAGCCGCCGCTTTATCGGATACAGGCCGGTAAACGGATTGAATACGCTTTTTCCGATGCGGAGCGCGACCGGGCCATTGACGGGATAGTGAAGGAAAAAGCCAAAGCCAAAACCGACAAAACCGCAGCGGCAAAAGGAAAAGAAGATGAAGTTGAAGAAAGCGAGACTGCGGCTGAAGGAACGGAGAAAGTAAAAGGGGTGAGCGTTCAGCGCTACAAGGGCCTCGGCGAAATGAATCCCGAACAATTGTGGGAAACAACTATGGATCCGGCGCGGCGGGTGATGAAGCAGGTAACCGTAGAGGATGCCGCCGCGGCCGACCGCATTTTTGACATTTTGATGGGCGACGAGGTTTTGCCGAGAAAGAAGTTTATCCAGACGCACGCGAAAGCAGTGAAAAATTTGGATATTTAGAATGGTGTTTCCTCAAGTCTGATAACAAAACGCTAAGGAGGGCGGGATGACGAATACCGAGATTTTTGAGTTCTTTCGACGAGAGTGGAACCTGCGAGTGGCTTTGGACAGGGACTGGATTCGCAAGGGCCGAAAGCGAATTGTAGTTGACCGAGACCCAATTGCAGATGCGTTTGACATAAAGGCCCGCCGGATTCTCGCTGAACTGAGGAAGAACGAAGTTAGAGTCCGGGGATTTATCCTACGCCTCGAGTGGGATGAGTACAGCCCATTGGAAGGAACGCTTGTATTTGACTATGAGCCGCCGGATTCTCGCCAGCTTGAGCTTGATTTCCGAAGACCACGTCTAGTGCGCCGCGAGTCGTAGCCCGACCGCGGCTTTTTTGTTTTACCGATAAAAAAGCCGCCGAGACTTTCTTATCTCGGCGGACGAATCCGAACCCTAACACACCTTGCCGCCGAATGAGCTAATGCCCGAAGAAACAGCGGGCTTTGACGTCGGGGAGGAGGCAAAGCGTTACGCCGGCGCGAAGGCAGAAATCCTTGACCGCCGCGTCGTTGACCGAGCCGCTGGTGGCGAGAATCATCTTGACGCCCACGCGGGCAAGTTCGCTCGGACCGTCGGCGAAGGGGAAAAAGCTGTCGCTCGCCGCAACCGCGCCGGCGAGCTCTTCAAAGTGTCCAGCGTCACTGGCCCGCTTGACCGCGAGCTCGCAGCATCCGACGCGATCCTGCTGGCCGACGCCGTTGCCGATAAGCCACGCCGCCGAGTCATTGCTTGCGACGATGCTGATAGTGTTGCTGTTGGAAGTCGCGGCAACGGCCCAGGCGAGCATAAGCGAGCTCGCCTCGCGCTCGCTCAAATCGCCGTATTCGCGTCCGCCGAAGGTCAGCTCCGGATCGGCCAGATCAAGAATAAAAGTGTAGTTCGGCTGACGCAGAAACCCGCCGCGAACCTGCCTGAAGCGCGGAGCGCGGTCAAGAGAAAGAGCGACCAGGGCCCTGTTGACCACGAGACGGCACTTGCCGGCTTTACGCTTGAGGAGTCCGACTGCATCCTCGCTAAACTCCGGAGCCACCACGGCATCAAGCAGCCGGCGTCCGGCATCATCACCCATACCCGTATGTAAAAGCATGTCAGCTTCGCCATCGCCAATCGGGAAATTGGTCAGGACCAAGGCGCCCATAACCGCCCGAGGATCGCCGAGGACCGTCTTCATGAGAATTTCAGATATGCTGTCGCCCACCGCCGCTCCGCAGGCGTTGCCGTGTTTGACGGCAACGGCCAAAC
>CAZKCN010000031.1:0-5559 GCA_964551555.1 uncultured Candidatus Saccharibacteria bacterium
AAGCACGCCGTACCGATTACATTGCGGTGTGGAATCCGATCATGCAGCGCGAAGTTCGGGACTACATGCACTTCCCGCCGGAACGCGTAGCCGTTACCGGCTGCCTCCGCTACGACCACTACTTCACGGATGTCGAGCGCGGCCTGGTCCGATCGCGGGAAGATTTTTTGAGGGCCAAGGGTCTTGATCCTTCAAGAAAAACCATTGTTTGGAGTACCACAACCGCGTTCTACAAACGGGTTAGAGAACTCATGTATGCGTTGCTCGAGGCCCGGGCTGATGGGCGGTTAGGCGATTACCCCAATATTTTGGTGCGCCTGCATCCGAGCGGAGCGTGGCGGCCCTATCAGGAATTTGTGGGAACGCCGGGCTTGGCTATTGACGTTCCCGCGCGGCATCCGGTTTTTGACCAGCACGCCAAGGAACATAAAGCCGAAATGGATAAACACGACCTGGTGAATCTCACCGAAACTTTGCTGTATGCCGATGTGGTTTTCTTGGTTTGTTCAACCATAACCATTGAAGCTGCTCTCTTTGGCAAACCGGTAGTCGGCATTGGCTTTCCGAAACACGTCCGGGTTGCTTCCTATGCCTCCGAGCCGATTAGATGGTTCATCGCTCGAGGGGCCGCGCGCATAGCGGCCAGTATTGAGGAGATGACTAAACTCCTGAATTGCTATCTCCAAAACCCCGAGCTCGATCGCGAGAGTCGTCTGACCCTGGCCCAGGACTACGTTTACTTTACTGACGGCCGATCCTACGAGCGGACGGCCAATTTTATTGCCGAGATCATTGCCAAAGAAAAAACCACGCTGGCTAAACGCTGAAAAGCTATGCCCCCAAAACCCCAAGTAATGGCTTTCGTCCAAGCGCGGATGAGTTCCAAAAGATTTCCCGGCAAGGTGCTGGCCGAACTGAATGGACGTCCGGTGATTGATCATGTCATAGCGCGAGTCGCCGAGGTCATGCCCCGGGAAAATATTGTTGTCGCCACCAGCAGCAATCCTGGCGATGATATTTTGGCTCGCCACTTTGGGCCTTCCGGCGTTAGTGTCTATCGCGGGCCGCTTGAAAACGTTTTCGAGCGCTTTCGCCTCTGTCTTAAAAAATATCCCGCTCCATGGTTTTTGAGAGTAGGCGCGGATAGCCCCTTGCTGGATGCTAACTTGCTTAAGCACTTGCTTGGTTACCGGCATCGCAGCGATATTGATCTCGTGACCAACATTTTCCCGAGAACCTTTCCGGTAGGTTTAAGTTTGGAAATGGTTTACGCTAAAACCTTTTCAGCCATCAATCCCGAGAGTCTGTCGGCTGAAGAGCAGGAGCATTTGACCAAAGTTTACTACCGCAATCCGCAAAAGTTCCGCATTCTGAATGTAGAGTCCTGCAATCCAGATCTCGCGGCGATGAACTTTTCGGTGGATACCCCCGAAGATTTGGAGCGGATAGAAAAGATTATGACAACGGGACAGGGCATGCCCAGGATTGAAATCAAAGAAGCAAAATAGCTTATGGCTTTAAACGGGAAAAAACTGGGGGCGGCGGTTGTTGGCCTCGGCGTCGGCGCCGAGCACGCCCGCGCTTATCTTGCGGCGGAAAATTGCGAGCTCCGCTGGCTTTATGACCTTGATTTAGCCAAAGCGAAAAGTTTGTCCGATAAACTCGGCGCCGGAATGGTGGCGTCAAAGTTTGGAGACATTCTGGCCGACCCGGCTGTTGATATTGTTTCAATTTGCTCCTATGATGACGCGCATTTTGCTCAAGTTGTCGCGGCTTTGAATGCCGGCAAGCACGTTTTTGCGGAAAAGCCCCTTTGTCATTCCCTGGACGAGCTTGGGGAGATAAAGCGGGCCTGGCAAAAGTCGCGCCTGCATCTTATCTCTAACTTGGTATTGCGCGGCGCGCCGCTTTTTCAATGGTTAAAGCAAAAGATTACCGCTGGCGAGCTCGGCAGGATTTATGCTATAGATGGCGAGTATCTCTACGGCCGCATCCGTAAAATTACCGAGGGTTGGCGTAAGGATATTAAAGATTATTCGGTGATGCTTGGCGGGGGAGTGCATACGGTGGATTTAATGCTCGGGCTTGGCGGCGAAAAGCCCATCACCGTAACCGCGGCCGGCAACCGCATTGCAACGGCTGGCACGGCTTTTAAGTATAATGATTATATCACTGCCGCTTTCCATTTTCCTTCGGGTATGATCGGTAGAATCACTGCCAATTTCGGCTGTGTCCACCATCACCAGCATATACTTCGAGTTTTCGGCACTAAGGGCACCTTTATCTACGACGACCAGGGTCCGCGTCTGCATACCAGCCGCGATCCCTATGATGATCCGGGACCGCGGTTGAATACTAACCGCGGTACCGCGGTCGAACCCGAGAAACTTGACCTTTCCCCATCGCCGCCTTCCAAAGGTGTTTTGATCCCGGATTTCGTTCGCGCCATTCACGCCAGCCACAATAGCCGTGAAAAGACCCAGCATGAATTTGATGTCATCAGCGCCTGTCTCGCGGCAGACCGATCGGTCGCCAATTCTAAATCTGTGGCCATTGAATACGTATGACTCAAAACGAACGTTCAATTCCTTTCGGCCGGCCGTGGATCACCGATGAAGACCGCCAAGCGGTGCTTAAAGTTTTGGATGGGCCGATTTTGGTCCATGGCCCCGAGAGTAAAGCGTTTGAAGCCGAGTTTGCCGAGTTTCTCGGTGAGGGCGCAAACTGCGTGAGTGTAAGCTCGGGCATGGCCGCGCTGCACCTCGCCTGCATGCACTTTGGTTTTGGTCCGGGTGATGAGGTTATCGTCCCCGCCCAAACCCATACCGCCACGGCCAACGCTGTGGAGCTTACCGGTGCCAAGCCAGTCTTTGTTGATTGTGATCCGGCTACCGGTAACGTCACCCGCGAGCAAATTTCAAAAGCCATAACTCCGCGGACCAAAGGTGTTATTGTCGTTCACTTTGTTGGCATACCCTGCGACATGCCGGAAATTGTCGCTTTAGCCGGACAGTACGGGCTAAAAGTTATTGAAGATTGTGCGGTGGCTCTCGGCGCGCGTTGGGGCGGCAAACACGTTGGTCTTTTCGGCGACGCCGGCTGTTTTTCGTTTTATCCAGTCAAGCACATCACTACCGGCGAGGGTGGAATGTTCGTTTCTCGCCATCGCGAAGTGGCCGAGGCCGTGGCTACGTTTCGCGCTCACGGCGTTGATCGCGCTCATGGCGAGCGCAAAATCTCGGGGATGTACGACGTTAAAAGCGTCGGCATGAATTATCGCTTAGCCGAAATTCCTTCAGCGCTCGGGCGGCGGCAGCTTCTTCGCCTGGATGAAATTTTGGCTCGCCGCCGAGAGAATTTCCAGCTTCTAAAACGCGGCCTCGCTGAAATTCCAGGTTTGCGGGTTATTGATGCCACCAGTCCCGAAGCGCAGCAGAGTTTCTATTGCTTGAGCGCTGTTTTGGCAGGAGAGCTGGGCCGCCGCCGAGATGAAATTGTTCAAAAGCTGAATGGGGCCGGTATTGGCACCAGCATCTACTATCCGCAACCAGTGCCGCGTATGAGCTATTACCGTAATAAATACGGTTACGATTCGGAAATGTTTGAGGCGGCGGCCGAGATCAGCGATCAATCCATCGCTTTGCCGGTGGGGCCGCATGTAAGCCAAGATGACGTTCGCTATATCATTGAAACTTTTAACCATCTAATTAAGGGTAATCCTAATAATTCTATGAACCCCGATACCATGCCGATCCGCGACCGCAGAGTTGTCATCATCGGCGGAGCCGGCTTTATCGGCCACAACTTGGCTCTCGCTCTCAAAGAGCGGGGTGCGGACGTCGCGGTGGTTGATAGTCTGCAGGTGAATAATCTTCTATCATTCACTTCGGCCGAGCCGGACCTGCCCAATCGCGATCTCTATCTTGCGATACTCAACCAGCGCCTTGATCTTCTGCGCGAGGCCAAAATTCCTCTTTATCCTCAAGATGTTCGCGACTACCATGCCTTGTCCCGCATCTTTAGTCAGTTAAAACCCCAAGTGGTTATACATCTTGCCGCCGTAGCCCATGCCGGCCGCTCCAACAAAGACCCGCATAGTACCTTTGATCACAGTCTTCGCACGCTTGAGAACGCCCTTGACTGCGCCCGAGGCAATGTTGAGCAGTTTATTTACTTTTCTTCAAGCATGGCTTACGGCAACTTCAAAACCGAGGAAGTGACCGAAGAACATCCGCTTGAACCAATAGGCATTTATGGCGCGCTGAAGCTTGCCGGCGAGAAGATAGTCATCGCTTACAATCAGGTATTCGGTTTGCCCTATACCATCGTCCGCCCTTCGGCGCTTTACGGTCCGCGCTGCGTCTCACGCCGCGTCGGGCAGATTTTCATTGAGAGTGCTTTGAACGGCGGCAAACTGCATATTGAAGGCGACGGCAGCGAGCGGGTTGACTTTACCAGCATTGAAGATCTTACGAGCGGCGTAACATTGATCATGGAAAACCCGGCGGCAAAAAACCAGATTTTCAACTTGACCTATGGCCAGTCGCGCTCAATCAGGGAGCTCGCGGCGATTATCCAGCAGCGTTTCCCCGAGGTGGAAGTGCGGCATGTTGAACGCGACAACCTGACGCCTTACCGTGGAACTTTAAGCGTCAGGAAGGCCAGAGAGCTTATCGGCTATACTCCGCGAGTGCCGATTGAAATCGGCATTCCAAGATATATTGAATGGTATAAGACCTTGGGGCACTTGCCGATGTTACCCGATCTAAGCGCCTGACCCAATATGAAAATTCTGGAAGACAGTTGGCTGGCTTCAATCTTCGGCTACCCGGTGTTTAAGGTTGATGTCCCGGCCAATAACTTGCCGGATCATAATCCGCTTGAACCTCTCGCCCATCTCTCGGGTCACATAGCCGATCAGCCCCAAGCTCTATACTATGCTAAAATTGGCACCGCCGAGATTGACACTGTTCGCAAACTATCGGCTTTGGGGTTTTACGTGGTTGATGTGAATGTAACCTTTGGCTTGGAGGTCAAACCCGGCTTGGATTTGCCAAAACCAACCCAGCCGCAGCGTTGTTCTATTGAAGAGGCCTCGCCCGGCCATTACGACAAGATTCTGGATATAGCTGCGAGTTCCTTCCGCTATTCGCGTTTCCACCTGGACCCGCTCATACCCAAAAACATTGCCGACGAGATTAAACGCGAGTGGATTATTAGTTACATCAAAAAGGCGAGAGGCGACAAACTTTTCGCCGCCTTGGAGGGAAATAAGCCAGTCGGTTTCCTTGCAGCCTTGGTCGGCAAATCGGATGGCGAGGACGCAGGTACAATTGATCTTGTCGCCGTAAAAAGCTCTCATCAAGGCCGGAGTATAGGACGGGCCCTCACGACTTTCTTCATCAACTACTACCGAGATAAATACGATCGTCTGACCGTCGGCACCCAAGTCGTGAATATTCCCTCCATGCGTCTCTACGAAAAGCTGGACTTCTCAATCACCTCGAGCCCATATGTAATACACATGAACGCAGTTCGCGGACGCCCGCGAACTAGATA
>CAZKCN010000031.1:5569-6237 GCA_964551555.1 uncultured Candidatus Saccharibacteria bacterium
TGATTTTTCCCAATCTATGTCCAACGACGCTTTCGGCAAGTTCGGCTACCCCGAGGCCCTGGTCAAGGAATATTCTAACTGGATTGTTTTATGCGCCTCAAGGCAGGCCACGCTCGGCTCGCTCCTTTTGGTTTGCAAGGACAAGGTTACAGCTTTTTCCAAGATCTCCGATGCGAGCTTCGCTGAATTGCCCAAGGTCATCCGTGAAATAGAAAATAATCTCCAAAAACTGTTTCAGAATGACAAAATAAATTATCTTATGCTGATGATGGCCAACCCCGAGGTGCATTTTGGCATCATCCCGCGCTATACCCAGGAAAGGGAGTTCGCCGGCGTAACTTTTCGTGACAATGGCTGGCCATCAAAGCCGGACACCGACTTTACCCATGAAATTAGCGATAAGGTTTTCGCCGAGCTCGTTTCCACTCTTAGGACCGCCTTTGAAGGCGTTTAACTCCGCAGGTGGTGACGGTAATAAACACCATGCGCATCGGCAAATTTGACACCAAAGAAAAAGTGCTGGTTGTCGCCGAGATCGGCAATAACCACGAAGGCAATTTT
Source organism: uncultured Candidatus Saccharibacteria bacterium (assembly GCA_964551555.1). Classification (GTDB taxonomy): domain Bacteria; phylum Patescibacteriota; class Minisyncoccia; order Sungbacterales; family SURF-37; genus CAYNAP01. The sequence continues at coordinate 6,131 of CAZKCN010000031.1, forward strand.
GAAACCGCCGAAGAGTTGGTGAGAAGAGCCGCCGCAACCGGGGCCCACGCGGTTAAGCTCCAAACTTTCCGAACCGAGCACTATGTTTCGGGTGCGGACGAATCCCG
>CAZKCN010000032.1:0-1766 GCA_964551555.1 uncultured Candidatus Saccharibacteria bacterium
AGCATAACCACAAGCTTATTCTACTGCTCGTGGTTACAAAGTTACATAATTACCAAATTAAATTATGAGACCTTTTATTCTAGCATGCAGCTGGTGCAAAAAGAGGATGTACCGAAGTAATGGCAGGATTAATGAAGCGAAGAAATTCGGCTGGAAGACTTACTGTTCCCGAGAGTGCCAGAAGAAAGTACTTAGTAAAAAAGAAGAATTTCAGTGCGCCCGGCCAAACTGTAGTAAGATTTTTATGCGTGCACCACACGATATTCGCAGCACCTTACTATATTGTTCCCAAAGTTGTGCGGCCACAATAAATAACTCTAAACATCCTAAAAGGAAAGCCCGTATAAAGAAATGCTTATGCTGTGAAAAGAATTTCAAGGGTGAAGGTGTCTATTGCTCTCGCAGTTGTAAAGATCGATCCCAAGTTATAACTGCTGAGGAAGTGTCTAAAAGTATTAAAGAATTCTATCTAAAGAACGGGCGCATACCTCTTAAAAGAGAAAATCTACACTATCACGCCGCTCGACTTAGATTCGGAAGTTGGAATAAAGCTATTCTGGCCGCGGGATTAAACCCAAATCCTGTAAAGTTCGCAAACAAGTATCTAGCCCGCGATGGTCATCTATGTGACTCTATGGCAGAAAAGATTATCGATGATTGGTTCTCTGAAAAAGGGGTAAAACACAAAAGAAATATCAAGTATCCCGGCAATCCAAAATTAACAGTTGACTTTGTTACTAAACATCACTGGATTGAATTTTTTGGTCTCTTCGGGGAGATAAAGGACTACGACGCGCTCGTAAGAGAAAAACAAAAACTGGCCAGAAAATATAAGCTTCCTCTTGTGGAGTTATATCCGAAAGATTTATTTCCAGTTAGCCGCCTTCCAGAAAAACTATTAGGGTAATAAATTCGATAGAGTGCGCTGTGAGGGCTGTGAAGCCGGAGTCCTATTCTCCCCAGCCCGAAGAACAAATAACCGCTCCGGTTAATACCGGAGCGGTTTTTGCGGCTGTTGACACGGCGCGCCGAATGGCAATAATGATAGCACTCCTCCGAAACGCAAGACTCGCCCCCGTCGCCTCGCGGGAGGTGAGGGGAAATGGAAGAAATCAGAAAAGTGACTAGAGCCATCCTCCCCATCCTTGAAGAGTGCTTCGGGGTGGGCGAGGAAGTCCTAGAACCGCTGGCTAGCGGCGAGACGCTAGAACTTTCGCCGGAATGCGGCAAAATGACCCTCGTCGCGGAGCTGCGTCAGGAAAGCCGGCATTACCCGACGACGGTCAGAGCGCAGGTCCCAAATTTCCTTCTGCTTCTTTCCGAAGACGCCGCCGCCAACGGCTGTGTCAAGGAAGGAATCAAGTTCGCCACGAGATGCTACGAAGCGACCAAAGGGGAGCGCCCATGGCCACCAGTAGCGCGGTTTATCGTCTCGGCCCTGGAGAAAGGGCGAAAGGCGTTCAAACACAAGAAACCGGATTGACGAGGGCGGGCTAAACGGAGGAGTACGGCAACGCGGATCGTTGTCGTTTTTTTGTGCGATGAGCCAGCCAGACAAAAAGAAAAACCACAAGGGCTGGTACTGGCCATACCTTGTGGTGCGGCTTACGCTCGCGCGAGCGCCGCCGCTCGGCTCCGCGGGGGGGGTGAGTCGTCTCTAGCGGCGGAAAGCGGCTGGCCTGCGGCCGTTGTGAGGCGCAACTCGCCTCACTTCCTTCTTCTCCTTCTCCGGCCTGATAAACTGCAAAAACGGCTTGGCCAGCTGC
>CAZKCN010000032.1:1776-2371 GCA_964551555.1 uncultured Candidatus Saccharibacteria bacterium
GGGTGAAACGGTGCTGGCGCGCTTTCTGCCTTGGCGCGGCCTGGCAGCCCGCGCGGAGTTCGGCAAAACTTCAACCGTCTTGCCGATCAGGGCCTCGTAAACGGCGCGATCGGGATGGCCGTTGAGATTATCGCGCAATCTCTCCCTGACTACAGCCAACAACTGTATGCCCATGATCCCCCCGCTTGGGAAAGATAGTTGTGGTTTCGCCCCCGCCGGAACCTCCTTTAAAGTAAATCCTCCGAGTAGCTATTGTCAACAACCAAAAAAGCGACCCTGCTACCGTAGAGAGTCGTATCCAGCCGAGGATAAATTTATAAACCGAGTACTGTCGCCGTCTGCTTAATCAAGGACACCGTCACCGCCGCCGGCAGGAGACTATAAGACTTAACGCCATCGTCGTCATTTACCGCCCACGGTTCCTCAACCACGCGGACCTCGCCGGAAGTTTCAAGCTCATAGCGGTAAGCCGGGGTTATTTCGTAGTCATCAACGTAGTCGCGCGCCAAATCCACCGGCACGGAATTGCGCAAAAATACTTTTGATACGCCTTTCAGTTCGATGAGTTTTCGTATAACTCCTGATTCCATTTCAA
>CAZKCN010000032.1:2381-6063 GCA_964551555.1 uncultured Candidatus Saccharibacteria bacterium
CGGAATTGCGCAAATAAATTTTCGGCACGCCTTCCAAAACCGTAAGCTGGCGAATAACCCGATCGTCAACTTCAATCCGCTCGCGAACGGCCTCAATGCCAAGTTCGTCGCCTTCTTTTGCCGTCAACCGCGCGCCGCCGCACTCGGCGTTGTCGCAGATGAGATAAAACTGTTTTGCGGGCGCATCGTAACCAATTCTCTTGGTGCGTAAAAGCTTCAAACTCCGCGGCGTCTGGCATTTGGGACATACCACGCGATGGCGCATTCTTTCGTCAATCACCGCCTCCGGCACGTCAATGAACACGAAGAAATCGGGATCATCGCGGTAGCCGATAAGAGCGCGGAAATACAGCGAATAGGATATTTGGTCAAGCTGACGGGGAAAACCGTCAATAAAAACGGCTCTTCGGCCGAGGCGGTCTACCTCCCGCTCCACCAAGGCGAGAATGACTTCGGTGGGCAGGAGCGTTTTGGTATCGCGCCCCAAAACGACGTCTAAAGCCTGCTCGATAGTTATAAACCCGCGATAGCGGCGCTTCAGAAAATCAATCAATTCCTTTTTGCGATGCTCTTCTGCAAGGTCTTTATGCACACCCCGGACAACATCACCCACCGAAATATGCGCCACCCTGTCGCCACCGATGGCTTCCATGAAAAGTTTGGAGTAAGTACCCTTGCCCGAATTTTTCTTGCCGAGAAGGAAACCGACAAAAGTGCCGGTGCGAAGATATTCGCGGATTTTTTCAATCTCGGAACCAGCCTTGGCGTCAAAATACCGGCGGCGGTCCGCCGGATCTTCAAGAGCGAAGGACTGCGCGAGGTTGTCAATCTTGGTTTTAAAAACCGGGAAGTTGAAACTGGGCATTGTTTTTTGAAGCCTATTGAAGTCGGACTTCAATAGGCTTCCTTCAATAGGATTCGTTTTGAATGTATCAAAAAGGGTCTCATTTGCCAATAGCCGCTCGGTTCAATCGTTTGAATCCGGGACAAAATATCCGCCGCCGCTCGCAAAAGACACGGTGCCGTCCTGATCGGTGCGGAAAGTTCTGACACCGGAATCCGCCAGCCGATCCAAAACCTCTTGAGTCGGGTGGCCGTAGCGGTTATTGCGGCCGGCGGAAATAACCGCAAAACGGGGACGAGCCGCCGCCAAAAACATTTCTAAAGTTGAGGTCTTAGAGCCGTGATGGCCAACTTTCAAAACCTCGGCGTTTAAATCTTCACCAGCAGCCAAGAGCCGCCGCTCGAGCACCGCCTCGGCATCGGCCATCAAAAGAGCGGTTGAGCTCGCAAACTCAAGTTTGGCCACTACAGCCGCGTCGTGAACATTCCTGACAGTAACATTTTCGTATGAATCGAAAGGAGAAAGAACCTTCAAGTAGGCCCCGCCGCCAAGATTGGCAATCATGCCGCGCCGGGCAACCAGCCGCGCAATACCCTTATCGGCAATGGCCTTTTGCCACTCGGCATATTCCGGAATGGAATGATTCACGCCGGATTCAATTATCACGCCAACATCGTAACGTTTAATCACTTCAAGCAATCCGTCGAGGTGGTCGGCATGGGGATGAGTCAGAACCACAAGGTCAATGGAATTATCCCAAAACGGCATAACTTCGCCGAGCCGGGCTACAACCGAATTATCCGGCCCACCATCAACGAGCGCCTGGTTTCCGCCGGGCGCCTCGATGAAAATAGCGTCGCCCTGCCCCACGTCCAGGACGTGAAGAAAAACGCGGCCGCGCCGGGACTCGGCATAAAAAACCGCGCTCCAGACGACAAAAACGCCCAAGGCCAGCGCTGAAAGAAAATACCAGTGCCCGTATCTTCTAAATTTGAACATGCCAGTAGAAGCAAAATTAAACGCAAACGTATAACAGAGACAAAGACCCAACTTGCGTTTACACTTACATTATCCCTTGCGTCTATATTTGCTTTTATACTCCCGCCAAAGCCAAAAGACGATCAGAAAATACAGCCCGACGGCAACCGCCGGACCAAGCCAGCGGACCTCGGCCGAAGCCCAAGAAAAACGGGAAAAGAAATCTATGGCGCCGAGCTCATAATGCAGCATCGCCCATCCTGCCGCCGCCGGGACTCTCGCCAGAAAATCGTTTACCAGCGCCGCACCTCCGGCAACAAAACCAAAAAACATCGTCGCCGGGATAAAAGGCACGACGGCAACATTGGCGAGCGGCCCCACAAGCGAAAGCTTGCCGAAATTGTACACGAGAAGAGGCAAAACTATAAATTGGGCGGAAAGGGTTGAAACGAGAACATCGCGGAAAAAATATTTCCTGGAAGGACGATGCCGGAGATCGCGGCTCTCGCGGATCAATTTTGCGCCGCGGAGAAGAGGAATAAAGCGCAATTTTATCTTCTCATAACCGCGCTCAAAAACCGGCGCGACATAGACGAGCCCCAGAGTGGCAAGAAAGGACAATTGAAAAGCGGCGTCAAACCGCAAAATCTTGGGGTTCACGAAAAGCATTGCCGCCGCGGCGAGAGCGAGAGCGTTTCTCATTTGATACTGCCGGCCCTCGCGCCGGGCGACGAGAACCAAAATACCCATAATCGCCGCCCTCACCACCGAAGCCGCAGCACCAGTAAGCATGGTGAAAAGCATAATGCCGAGAATGGCGACGCCGAAAGCCCAAGAAAAAGGAATGAAAAAGAAAGTGAGGGTCTTCAGAAAAGCGTCGGCGACGATGGTGATGTTGTATCCGGAAAGGGCCACAAGATGAGTTGTGCCCGTCGCCTGCAGCTTTTCGGTAAGCTCCGGCGGAAAACTCTTGCGTTCGCCGAGAATCAGTCCGGCCATGAACGAGGCGTGTGGTTCGGGCAAGTGACGATTGAGCGCCGAGGAAAAAGAATATTTTATCTGAAACAAAAACCGGTAAAGTCCGCTCCCCCGTCCCCGCTCGAGAACCTCTATCTCGGGAAAAGACATAACGTAAAAAATGTCGTCTTTGGCAAGATAGGCCGCGTAGTCAAAATCATCCGAAAAATTTTCCGGCTTCTCAATTTTACCGGATATTTTCACAATATCGCCGTAGCGGTATTCCGGATATTGCCGAGTTGTAACCAGCATTTTTAAGCCGCTCACTTTTTCGCGAACAACAACGCGCTGGCTTTTGGCCGTACGCACCGGCTCGTCGTCAACCATGCCTTCCCAAGTCAGACGCTCGCCTGAAACCCGATCTAGACCTGCCACCGCTCGGCTCGACCTCGCAAACCAAAACAAGCCGAACGCAAAAACCATAACCGCGAAACCGGCGATAATCGCTTTTTTGCGCTTTTCGGCATCAAGCGCGCCGAACACCGCCGTTGTCCCGCCCAAAACAAAAACCGCCCATATGAGCGGCATGGACGGCGGGACAAATGAGGCAAAAGCAACTCCGAGAATAAAGGCGATGAGTAGCCAGAAAAAAATTTGGGACTTAGAAGACATACCGCTAACAATTCTAAATTCTGGCGGCCAAATTGGAAATAAATTTTGACCGCTTGAATTTTCAATTTTCAATGGCCAATTTTCAATGAATTTTCAATGATTAAATTTTCAAGCCCGGCGGCGCTAATTGAACATTGGAATTTAGATCATTGATTGAAAATTGATAATTGAAAATTAAGGTAATTATGTAACTTTGTAACCACGAGCAGTAGAATAAGCTTGTGGTTATGC
>CAZKCN010000033.1:0-1637 GCA_964551555.1 uncultured Candidatus Saccharibacteria bacterium
GCCTGGCCCCGACTTTTGGAACCGTGGCGGCGGTATTCGGCATCATTCTGAATTTGCTCCCCTAGGTTAAACCGGAATCAAAGCCCTTCAGGAAACCGCAGTCCTGCCGAGCGGCTCGCTTTTGCGGTTTGCAGAGTTTTTGATATAGTGCGATGGCCTCCCGCTGAATGAGTCAAACATCTTGGAAAATCAGGGTTGCCGCCGCGGGCATGTTTCTCATCGGCCTTACTGCCGGTCTTTTTGCCGTGGCCGAGCGGATGCCGTTCGCCGCAAGCGTTCCAGTCCTTAAAAAAATCATTAAGAACTACCGGCTTGGTCTTGATCTCGCGGGCGGCACTCATCTCCTGTATCGCGCCGATTTCTCGGCTTTCAGGGGCGGATCGCGCGGGGAGGCTATGGAGGGTCTCCGCGATGTCGTGGAGAGGAGAGTCAATATCTTTGGCGTAACCGAGCCGGTTGTTCAGGTGGAAAGCTCGGGTGATGATTACCGCTTGATCGTTGAGCTCGCCGGAGTGAAGGATATAAACGAGGCCATCCGTCTTATTGGCGAAACGCCTTTTCTTGAATTTAAAGAAGCCAGGCCAGATGAGGAAAGGACAAAAATCTTGGAGGGGCTGTCCGCGGGTGAAAACTCCGGCCTAGATCCCTACTTCACTTCAACCGAACTCACCGGCCGCTTTCTCAAGAAAGCAACTTTGGAGTTTGACCAAACAACCAATACGCCTCTGGTCGCTTTGGAGTTTAACGCTGAAGGCGAAGCTCTCTTTGAGGCCATAACCGAGAGAAACGTAGGCAAGCCATTGGCCATCTATCTTGACGCCGTACCTCTTTCCGCGCCGACCGTGCGCGAGAAAATCTCCGGCGGCAAGGCGCAAATCAGCGGCCAGTTTACCATCCAAGAGGCGCGGGATCTGGTGCGGCGCCTGAATTACGGGGCTTTGCCGGTGCCGATAACTCTCATCGGTCAGCAATCGGTGGAATCGTCTCTCGGATCAGAATCGCTGGCTCAAAGCCTCATGGCGGCGATTTTCGGTTTTGCAGCCGTTTCCGCGTTTATGGTGCTTTGGTATCGCCTGCCGGGTCTTATTGCCGTTCTTGCTCTTGTAATCTACGGAGCCATCGTCCTCTCGCTTTTTAAAATTGTTCCGGTTACCTTGACGGCGGCGGGCGTTGCCGGTTTCGTCTTGTCGGTGGGTATGGCCGTGGACGCCAATGTCCTTATTTTTGAGCGCATGAAAGAGGAGACGCGTCTCGGCAAAGATTTGGCTGAAGCTATGCGCGAAGGTTTCCATCGCGCCTGGACCTCCATCCGCGATTCAAACGTTTCAAGCCTGATCACCGCTGCCATACTTTATTGGCTCGGCACGAGCGTAGTCAGGGGTTTCGCCTTGACTTTGACTCTGGGGATACTGGTCAGCATGTTCTCGGCTATCACCGTGTCAAGAACCTTTCTTTTGGTGCTCGCAACGTCGGGATTGAGCAGGTTTAAGACGTTATTCTTGAGCGGCCTATTAAGATGACACGGATTCACTGATATACACGGATTCACCCCGTTACAACAGGACGCCCCATGCTTCATACCGTTAGAGAATTTCTCTGGCGGGACAAAGGCCGGGTTGTAACGGGGTTCACGGATG
>CAZKCN010000033.1:1647-6002 GCA_964551555.1 uncultured Candidatus Saccharibacteria bacterium
GTTCACCGGGCAGTAACTGGTGAATCTATATTCTCCTATGGACATTGTCGGCCATCGCAAAATATTTTACTCGGTCTCCTGCGCGCTTGCCGCGGCAAGCATCTTTGCTTTTGCCCTGTGGGGCTTGAAGCTCGGTATTGATTTTACCGGCGGATCTATCACCGAAGTTGAGTTTAAAGACGCTCGCCCTCAAGTAAGCGAGCTTCAGTCGCGCTCCCGCGAACTCGGCTTCGGCGAAATACGTTTTCAACCCTCGGCAGAGAAAAATTTGCTCATTCGCACCCGAGACTTGAGCGAGGAGGAGCACCAAGCTTTATTGAAAGCTATTGCCGGCGGCGGGGCCGAAGGAGGAGAGCCGATTTTGGCGGAGAGAAGGTTTGACAGTATTGGCCCGACCATTGGCCGGGAACTCCAGAGAAAATCGCTTTGGGCTGTTATTCTGGTCATCATCTTAATCGTCTCTTATATCGCTTTTGCTTTCCGCAAGGTTTCTCAACCGGTGGAATCCTGGAAATATGGGGTTACCGCCATTATCGCTCTGATTCACGACATCGCCATCCCCACCGGTTTTTTCGCTCTGGCCGGGCATTGGTGGGGTTTTGAGATAGACACTCTTTTCGTAACCGCTATCTTGACAATATTAGGCTTTTCTGTGCACGATACTATTGTGGTCTTTGACCGCATCCGCGAAAATCTTAAAAAGAAGAATGAGCGGGGAAGCGGCTTCGGGGATCTCGTCAATTTAAGCGTCAACCAGACTATGGTTCGTTCTCTTAACACCTCGCTCACCGTGATATTGGCTCTTGCGGCGGTGTATTTTTTCGGCGGCGATGCGACGCGAGCCTTCAGTCTTACGCTCATCATCGGTATTGTTGCCGGAACGTATTCGTCTATATTCATCGCCAGTCCTATTTTAGTTTCTTGGCATGATTGGCGGGCCAATCCGTAGATAGGCCGGGATGGTACGCCTAGCAATTTGTGAGCCCCGTTACTGCATCCTCCATATAATTTCATGCGCAGTTACAACACACTTACTGGCTGGGCGATAAAGTTCAATATTCAATAGGCAGTAACGGGGTGAATTAGCGCCCATTTATATATTAGTGTTACTTTCCTCCTTATGAAGAAACTCGTTCTTGCCATGCATCCGCGAGAGGTCGCAAGCAAGGTGTTGAAAGCCCTGCCTTCGCCGCGAATCCGCGAAGTTTTGGAACGAAGATTCGGTCTTAGAAGCAAGGCCGGAGAAACTCTTGAGGCCATTGGCGCTTCCTTCGGCGTTACTCGGGAACGCGTCCGCCAGATTGAGGCCGACGGTCTTAAGCATCTCGCTAAACCCGACATTTACGAGCTGCTTAGACCTACGCTTTCCGCGGTGGAAGCGCATTTTGCCGACCACGGTCATGTTTTTGAGGAAAACAAACTTTTGAACTCTGTTGCCGAGCCGCGTTTCCATAACCACGTTTATTTTTTACTTAACATTGGCCGTCCTTTCCAGAAAAAGGACGAGGAGGACGACTGGCACAGCCGCTGGTACACAAGAGACGATGCCCTTAAGGCCGCCGAGACCATTTTATCCAAAACAGCCGGGGAGCTTGAAGCCGCCAAGAAACCGGTACCCGCCGCCGAACTTTTCCAGATTTTGAAAGCCAAGGCCCGCGAGGTTGCGGGTTCAGTGCCCAACCCCGATACGCTGGAATCCTATCTCGGGATTTCGCGGATTATTAAGCAAAACCCACATGGCGAGTTTGGTCTCACAAGCTGGCCGACCATCCGTCCGCGAGGGGTCAAAGATAAAGCCTACGCCGTAATCTACAAAGCGGCCAAGCCAATGCACTTTCGTGAAGTGGCGACGGCCATTTCCAAACTTGGTTGGTCGGCCAAAAGGGCTCATCCGCAGACGGTCCATAACGAGCTTATCAAGGATCCTCGCTTTGTGCTTGTTGGCCGCGGGCTTTATGCTCTGGCCGAATGGGGCTACGAACCCGGGACGGTGAGCGAGGTCATTGTTGCGGTGATGAAAGCGATGAAAAAACCCCTGACCAAGGATGAGATAGCCAAACGCGTTTTGGAGAAGCGCTTCGTCAAGCCGAACACCGTGTTTTTGAATCTTCAAAATAAGAATTTCTTTAAGAGGACTGCCGAGGGATATACTCTCGCTTGAAAGGGGGAAACCGAAATCTAAAGTTTGGGCACCACCTCGCGTCATATTGGGGGAGAGCGGCAGCCGAAAGCCATGCGGCTTCCTGCTCGGCGGCAATGGGATTCGCAAGGCGCTTTTGAGCCGCTTGGGTTTTGGATTTCGGGTTTTTAGCCTTAAAATAGGGTTATGAAGGCCTTGGCCGATTTCTTTAGACTGTTTGGCGCGATTTGGGCGATTATCGCCAACACTTGGTGGTTGTGGGCGCCATTCGTTCTTTTTTTCGCCGGTAAGTGGGTGTGGGCATTCTATCTGAAGGTTCGCTACTTCAAGAACCTCCAATGGGTGCTCCTGGAAGTAAAAATACCCAGGGACATTTCCAAGTCGCCGCAGGCCATGGAACAGATTTTCGCCGGCCTGCAGACCATGTTCTGGGAGTTTGACCCTCGGGAAAAGTGGTGGGAAGGCCTGCAGCACGATTACATTGTTTTTGAGATGGCTTCCACCGCCGGCGACACCCATTTTTACGTGAAGACGCCGGTGTTCTTCCGTAAAGTGGTTGAAGCCCAAATTTACGCCCAGTACCCGGAGTGCGAAATCGCCGAGGCGGAAGATTATACCAAAAATCTCCCGGCGGTTATTCCCAATGAAGAGTGGGATCTTTTCGGCATAGAATTCACTTTATTGAAAGAGGACGCCTATCCCATCCGCACTTACGCCGAGTTCCCGACGATTGAATCAATGAAAGAAGAAGAGCGCAAGGTTGATCCTTTTTCAAGCCTGGCCGAGCTTTTCGGCAAAATCGGACCCGGCGCGCACATAGGTTACCACCTGCTAATCCGTCCCTGCCAAAGCGATTGGTGGAAAAAGGAGGGTCAGGCCCTGGTGGACAAGCTTATTGGCATGAAAACCGCCCCGCCTAAAAATTTTATTGAAGAACTACTGGAACCGTTTGAGCCGCTGTTCAAAGGTTGGGGCGAGCCTCTACTCAAGCTACTAGGCCTTACTCCGTCCGAGTCGGCTCCGGCCGAAACCAAGAGAAAGGAAAGCGACAAGTCGGGCGAATCGCTGATGCAGCATCTCTCGCCGGGAACAAAAGACATCGTCGCCGCGATTGAACGGAATATTCTTAAGACCGGGTTTGAATGCGTCATCCGCTTTTGTTACGTCGCCCGGCGCGAAGTTTTTGTCCTCTCCCACCTTTCTTCGTTCATCGGCGCGCTGAAGCAGTATAACACCCAGACGTTAAACGGTTTTAAACTTAATCACAGAACCATGGCCACCCTGACGCGGTGGTGGTGGCCGAAGTATTTTAAGAAAAGAAGAAGCAACTACAAAAAATGGCTTTTCTGGAATTACTACCGCGCCCGCAAGCCTTTTACCGACACGCAGTACTTGCGCTCCAAGCCCATCGTGCTTAACACCGAGGAGCTGGCGACCATATACCACTACCCGGGCTCCACAGCTAAAGCCCCGCTTTTGCCGAGGATTGAGGCTAAGCGTTCCGAACCGCCGGCGTCGTTGCCGGTGGGGTAGATAAAAACGATATGAATTTTCAATTTTCAATGACCCCCACAGTAGAACGCTTCGCGTTCACTACGGGGCAGGCAATTTTTAAAGCGTTCGCAATTGAAAATTGGAGTTTGATTGAAAATTGAAAATTGAAAATTGATAATTTGCAGAGGGAATTAGCAAGTAATTAACCGCGGGCAGGAAGCGATTATGAATAGTCTGTCTTCTCAAGATGATATAACTTTTTTTGCCGAAACCAACTTCCGCGGCGAGCGGAAGCGTTTTGGCATTAGGAGGCGCGACCGCGGGAAGCATATGTATGTTATCGGCAAAACCGGCATGGGCAAGTCCACCGTTCTTGAAAATATGACTATCCAAGATATGCTTGCCGGTTACGGGATTGCGGTTGTTGATCCCCACGGCGAATATGCCGAAAAGATGCTGGATTTCGTTCCGCGCCAGCGCATCAACGATGTAATCTACTTTAATCCTTCGGATACCGATCATCCCGTGGCTTTCAATATCATGGAAAAGGTGAGCGAGGACCAGCGCCATCTCGTTTCCTCCGGCCTTTTGGGCGTTTTCAAAAAGATATGGCCGGATGTCTGGTCGCCGCGGATGGAGTACCTCCTGGCTAACGCCATCCTCGCTTTGCTTGAAATCCCCGGAGCGACACTTCTTGGCGTGAACCGCATGTTCGGCGAGA
>CAZKCN010000034.1:0-5990 GCA_964551555.1 uncultured Candidatus Saccharibacteria bacterium
ACGCGCCGAAAAATTTTTTACGGCATGGTTGCTTTTTTTGCCGTCCTAACCCCTCTATTGCTGCTTTACTCCAAGGGGTATGTTATTGATTTTCGGCGGCAAAGCCTTGTTTCAACCGGGGGAATTTTCGTGAAAACCGCGCAGTCGGGGACAAGAGTGAAAATTGATTCCGACTTCAGCCGCGAGACGTCGTTCATTTCGCGGGGTCTTTTGGTTACCGATCTTGCGCCGAGGCGCTACGCCGTGAGCGTGGAGAAGGACGGTTATCAGGCGTGGCAGAAATCTGCACGCGTTCCCGCCGGCGAAGTTTTGGAATTCCGGGGCATATTTCTGCCGCCGGCAACGATCACGCCGAGCGTCGTTTTCAGCACGCGAAAGCAGTCGCCGACGCGCATCGTCCGGCTTTCCGGAAGGAAAGAAATCGTGTTGGAAGCCGGCAATCCCGGCGGAGAGTCTACTTTGTTTCTGGTTGATACCGATACTCAACATTCTCCGGTCAACTTGATTAAAGTCAGCACTTGGATTTGGGATGAGGTTTCAAATTCCATCATTCTCGGCCGCCGCTCCGAAGGCAGAATAATTTGGTATCGCTTGCCGTCAATAACCGACCCATCGGCCAAAGAAGAGAAAATAGCCTTTAGAGGTTTGCCGGCCGGATTTTCAGCCGAGAGCCTTTGGCCGCATCCGGAAACCCCCGGGTCGTTTTACTTCTTCGCCGGCGGCGCTCTTTTCCTGCAGGGTAAGGCCAGCGTTCCGGTGCCAATCGCCGAGAAAGTTCAATCCTACGCCGTAACCAAAGACCATATTTATTTCATCACCGATACCGGTTTTTTTGTGGAGAGCGATCTTGAGGGAGAAAATACCAAAGTACTCGGCCGCAAAGGCCTTTTCATTGATGAAGCAAAACCGGTGCGGATAATATCTTTGCCCCAGGGCAATATAGCGGTGCTTGATTCGGCGGGCGGCCTTTTCCTTTATCGCCCGGCGGCTGACGCGGAACTTGGCATTGTCGCCGGCAACATTATCGCCCTTGATTCAAGCGCTGGCGGTGATCGCCTTCTTTTTACCGACGGCCGCAAAGTTTGGATCTACTGGGTAAGGGACAATACCTTTCAGCCCTTTGATTTAGCTGGCAGTAAAAAACAAATTTTCTTCTCAAGTGAGGAAATTGGTCAGGTTGTTCTCAATGCCGAGGGCACCTACGCTTTGGTTTCCACCGGCGGGAACATCATCGTGACGGAAACAGACGATCGCGGCGGCACAAATTCCTACGAGGTTGTGAACTCGCCATCTCTTGATTCGTTTGCCTTTGATCGCGAGAACCTGATGATCTATTGGACTAAAGAGCAATTATTATACCGCGCGTCTTTGAAGTAGCGGGATGCTTTTCTTGGCCCATTGTCCCGCACAAGCTTCGCTTGAAACGGGACTGCGGCAGATGGAGTGTTTGCGATGGCAATATATCGGGAAGAGAGGTTATCTCTTAGCCCATTGCGGAGCCCGCCTTGCTTTTTTGAGGCCGAATTTTTTGCGTTCGGTCATACGCGGATCGCGGGTCAGCAGTCCTTCGCGCTTAAGCCTTTTGCGGAAATCGGCGTTGAACAGCACAAGCGCGCGCGCGGAGCCGTGCGAAACGGCCTCGGCTTGAGCCCGTATGCCTCCTCCTCTAACCTTGGCCACCGCGCGGAAGCGATCTTGAGACTTCATGGTTTCAATGGCCAGAGTGGCCGCTTTTTCAAGATTGGCATAAGGAAAATATTCGGCTGCCGGCTTGCCATTGACCCACACGCCCTTCTCGCCGCGGGTGTAGAGACGAACTCTCGCTACGGCCGTTTTTCTTCGGCCGACACCTTCCCAGTAGCGCTCCTGGCCGGTTTTCTTTTCCTCCTCAATCGGAGCTTCTGCCGGTTCGGGCGCTTCACCCGTCGTTGGCTTGGGTTCTTTTTCCGGGCGTTTAGCTGCGGTCTTGGAAACGGTTTTGGAATGAGAAGCAGCGCTACCCCGAGCTACCTTGCCCTCCTTGGATTTTTTAAGGTTTTTCGCGCCGTCAGAGGCCGGCTTGCCTCTCGCGGAAATTTTGGAATCAGGCATTTTATGGTTTTGGCTATGACTCACTTGGCTTGAATATCGCTTTTACGCACCTCCAAATTTTTGATCAGTTGACTCGCCAATTTGTTTTTAGGCAGCATGCCGATAATCGCTATCCGAACCATGCGCCGGGAATCGGCCTTTTTCATGCGCTCGGCGGTTATTTCCTTAAGATGGCCGAGATACCCGGAATGGCGATAATATTTTTTCCCCAGCCATTTGCGGCCGGTGAGCATCAGGCTGTCGCTATTGGTGATTATGATCTTAACCCTGCTCGCCGCGTGCCGCTTGAAGTCGGCGCGGTTCTTGCCCATAAGCAAAACGGCCGCTTTGGCGGCTAGGCGTCCGAGAGGTTCTTTAGATGCGTCAAGGGTGTAGGTCGTCATGGAAACCAGCTGATTAAGCAAGTTAAGTGAATTAAGCTGCGAGACGATCAAACCGCGGCTTAACCTCCTTAATTTACTTAATTCACTTAACGAGCTTTTGTATTCACTATTTAACAAGTTCTATTATGGCCTGCTTGCTGGCGTCGCTTCCTCTTTTCCCAAGTTTAATTATCCTGGTGTAGCCGCCTGTCCTTTCAGCGAATCGCGGGGCAATGACTTTGACAAGTTTTTCAGCCGCTCTTCCCGGGAGGCGGCGCGAAAGCAACCGGCGCGATGCGATGCCGCCTTTCTTCGCGCGAGTTATCATATTCTCGGCGAGAGGAGCAATCTCCTTGGCTTTGGCTTGGGTGGTGGTAATGCGCTCCTTCATAACCAGTCCAAAAATCAAATTGCGGAGGAGTGATCGGCGCTGGCTCTGCTTCCTCCCGAATTTTCTGCCTTTCTTTAGGTGCCTCATAAGCTGCGGCGAGCTGGTTAAGTGAATTAAGCCGATTAAGCAGGTTAAGCTTAATTCACTTAACTCGCTTAATTTACTTAACACGCTGGTTACTGCTTCAGCGTCAATCCCAGATTGCCCAACGCCTTCTTAATTTCAATGACGCCCTTAGCTCCGAGACCCGCCACTTCTTTGAGTTTTTTCTCTGTTTTCTTGGATAGGGTTCCGGCGTTCCTTATGCCGGATTTGGTGAGGGCATTTATGATTCTGGCGGGCAGTTCAAGCTCTTCGATCTTTTTCCGGAGCACCTGCTCTTCAAAGCTTTCGCTTTCGGCAGGCTCCTCTTCAATTTCTTCGGCAGGAAGTTCTTGGGGCGCGGGAATTGGCGGCTCCCTATCTTTATCCGCTGCGAAAATCAGCGATAGAGCCGAAAATTGCTGCTCAAGGATTTTTGCCGCGAGAGAAAAGGCCTCGCGCGGCCCGAGACTGCCGTCAGTTTCAATATGAAAGCGCACGCGGTTATAGTCGGTGCGGTCGCCAACCCGCATATTATCCACTTCGTAATTAACCAGACGCAGCGGCGAGAAGTTGGCGTCAAGAGCCATAGTCCCTATCTCCACTTTTTCTTTCTGCCTTGCTTCAACAGGTTGAAAACCAACACCCTTCTCCACGATCAAATCCATAACCAAAACACCCTTTTTGTCGGTCAGCGTAGCAATATGCTGATTGGGGTTGACAACCTCAAGTTCGGAAGGACATTTAATGTCGCGAGCGTCTACTCTCTTCTCGCCTTTTACCGAAACGGTTGCGGTGTAAGGTCCGGAGCCGTGCATTCTAAATCTGACTTGCTTCAGGTTCAGTGTTACCGCAATCATATCCTCCAGCACCCCGGGTAAGGTGGAGAACTCGTGCTGAATACCCTCCATTTTAACCGAAGTTACGGCCGCTCCTTCAAGCGAAGACAACAGGACGCGGCGCAGGGCATTGCCAACGGTGTGCCCGTAGCCGGGCCACAGTCCTTCAATCTCGAAGACGGCGCGGTGACCGTCTTCGCTGATGATTTTTGGATGCTGGGGCAAGGGGATCATGTGTTAGTAAACTAGCTGATTAAGCAAGTTAAGTAAATTAAGTGAATTAAGCTCGGCCAAAACAGTACTTAACTTGGTTAGCTTAACATGTTTAATTTACTTAATTCACTTAACGAGCTTCTATCGCGAGTAATACTCAATGACCTTGCTTAAGTTTTGGGTTATGAAAGCGTCACCTTCGGTCGGCATGCGTTTTATTTCGCCGTCGAGTTCTTCGCTTTTGAAGCTAAGCCATCCCGGCGGCTGATATTTTTTCAGACGGAGGCCTAAATTTTCGAAGGTTTGCGCTTTGCGGCTGGATTCCTTTATGGCCACCGTGTCGCCGGTTTTCACAAGAATCGAGGGCGTGCGGGCCGCTTTGCCGTTCAGCAATATGTGCCCATGGCTGACTATCTGGCGGGCGATGCGGCGCGTTGGCGCAAAGCCCAGGCGGTAGACGACATTATCCAGGCGCCGCTCCAAGAACTCAAAAACGGCTTGAGTTTTGGTTTTACCCTTGGCTCTTGCGGCCTCGCGCGTATACTTTCTCAACGTCTTATCGCTTAGGCCATACATATACCTGATTTTCTGCTTCTCGGCAAGTTCTACGGCAAATTCCGAGGATGAGCGTCTGGTTCTTTTGCCGTGCATACCCGGCGGATAAGGGCGGCGGATCATGGCTGATTTGGGAGTGGCATCGCGCTCGGCCTTGAAGAAGAATTTCTCGCCGAGTCTCCTGCTGACTCGCGATGGGGTGTAGAGTTTCATATTAGTGGATCAGCTGATTAAGCAAGTTAAGTAAATTAAGTGAATTAAGCTCGACCAAAACAGCACTTAACCTGCTTAACTTACTTAATTCACTTAACGAGCTCGCTACACGCGCCTGACCTTCTTCGGCCGCGGGCCGTTATGCGGGATGGGGGTTACGTCTTTGATGAGCGTTATATTCAGACCTTGGTTGGCTAAAGCTCTTATGGCCGATTCCCGGCCCGATCCGACACCTTTGACCAAAACTGTCACCCCTTCCAGTCCGGCCTTTCTTGTTTTCTCCACCACGGCTTCGGCGACCCGAGCCGCGGCAAAAGGCGTTGCCTTTCTCGTCCCCTTAAAACCCAGGGCTCCGGCTGACGACCAAGCCAGAACACTGCCCTTTTCGTCCGTAAGGGTTATCATCGTGTTGTTGTAGGTGGCCAGTATATGAGCAACGCCGCGACGAACGGCTTGGCGCAGCACCGGTGCTTCATCCGTCCTGGCTTTATCGCGCCGTTCCATCATAGCTTCGCCTTCCTTGGCCAGCTCTTCCGTGGTTTGTTTGATGATGCGTTTCTTGCCCATAGAGTAATCACGAATATACAAATAAAACGCAAATATACGAATATACAAATGCGAGGTTAGCTCTTAAGCAGTTTCTTAGTTTCATAATTCGTATATTTGCTTAAAATTCGTATATTCGCGATTACTCTTTATTTTATGTGGGGCTGGCTGACGGTTTTCGTCCCGACCCCATCGTTTTTCTAACGTTGCCTCTCCGTGTTCGTGAGTTGGTCTTAGTGCGCTGACCGCGAACGGGCAGGCCGCGAATATGCCGCATTCCGCGCCAAGTCCCAATATCGCGGTGGCGCTTGATATTCATCATTATTTCCCGGCGGAGCTCGCCTTCAATGCGATAGTTTTTTTCTATCATCTCCCGCAGGCGGTTTACCTCTTCAGGCGTGAGATCTTTGGCGCGTTTTGCGGGCGGCACCTTAGCGCCGCTGACCAGCTTCTTGGCGCTCGGAATGCCAATGCCATAAATGTACGCAAGAGCATACTCTATCTTTTTGTTGTCGGGGATGTTGGTGCCGGCGATACGCATGCCAATTTTATCCCACCACTTCCGCGACCGAATGGGGCGTTGAAGTGAGCGAGGATCCCGCACCTCCCGAACTGACGCCTCATTATACCAGAGAGTCAGTATCGCGGAAGTACGGGATCGCGCACTCTAACCTCACTTCGTTCGGGATGGTGCGGTGA
>CAZKCN010000035.1:0-5985 GCA_964551555.1 uncultured Candidatus Saccharibacteria bacterium
GATCCTCCGGCGACAGGGTAAACCACGACCGTCACTGTAACTGTCCGATAGGTTGTTGCAGTGCTCGGCAGAATGGCGGTATATGTGGGATTGTTTGGGACATTGGCCGGCCCGTTGAAAGTCGGGCCACAGTAATCGCGACCGTCACCGGCATTGCGCAGGGTAACGCCGCCGGCGTTGTCGCATCTGATGTGAACCGCGCCGATCTCAATTGAATTATTGCGATTGAGTTGGAAAGTTACCGGCGTGCCGGAAGTTACAGTTTTAGTTTTACTGCCGTTATCAAAAGTAAAGGAGGTTATGGGGTTGCCGGCAGTTGGGGTGGGGGCGGGAGTCGGGGTGGGTGTCGGCGTTGGAGTTCCCGGCGCATTTACCGTAAGAGTGGCGTTTACTGCTCCTGAACACTGGTTAGAACTATTACAGGCTCTGGCTTGGACGTAATATGTGCTGGGGCTAAGGCCGGAAGGAACGGCGAGGGTATTAAGCGGGGTTAAGATGTTTGCATCAAACCAACTCACACCTCCGGGGCCGATGAGTTGGAAGTAGTTGTAGTTGGCAGGGTTGTTGAAAGTAACCAGAACGGGGGTTGTGCCGCCTTGGGTGTTTTGATTGAAAGAGTTGGGAGCGAGAGTGATGCCTTGGAGATAGGGACCGGAGGTCGGGGTAGGGGTCGGAGTAAGAGCGGCAAGCGGGTTTACATAGATGACTACGGTTCGCTCGATGCCTATCACGTTGCCGCTTGAATCTTTAGCGACAATTTTAGGGATCACGTAATCTTGGGAGTTGGTAAGATTCCTAAGAGTGATGGTGGCTGGGAAAGATGCAGCCGAAATGGGGCGGGGGCCATTGCCACCCGGGCCGCAATACCTTACGCCTCCATATTCAAGGATGATGCTGCTGTTGTTGCCGTTGCAGGAGAACTCGGCCGAAGCAATACTGCCTTGATAGCCGATTTCAAGCCTGGCCGTGCTGTCGGCGGCAACAACGGCGCTGGATCCCCCATTAACGGTAAAAGAGGTAAAAGCCGGGGCGCCTGAAGTTGGAGTTGGCGTAGGGGTTGGAGTTGCGCTCGGCGCATTCACCGTAAGCGTTGCGCCAACCTCGCCCGAACACTGTCCGGAGTTGTTGCAAGCCCTGGCTTTGACTAAGTAAGAAGCGGGGCTAAGGCCGGAAGGAACGGCGAGAGTATTAAGCGGGGTTAAGATGTTTGCGTCAAACCAGCTAACACCTCCGGGGCCGATGAGCTGAAAGTAGTTGTAGTTGGCGGGGTTGTTGAAAGTAACCAGAACGGGGGTTGTGCCGCCCTGGGTGTTTTGATTGAAAGAGGAGGGAGAAAGAGTGATGCTTTGGAGATAGGGGCCGGAGGTCGGGGTAGGGGTCGGAGTGGGAGCGGCAAGCGGGTTTACATAGATAACTACGGTCCGTTCGCCTATTATATTGCCGTTTGAGTCTCTCGCGACAATTTTAGGGATTACATAATCTTGGGAGCTGGTAAGGTTCCTAAGAGTGATGGTGGCTGGGAAAGACGCGGCCGAAATGGGGCGGGGGCCGTTGCCACCCGGGCCGCAATACCTTACGCCTCCATATTCAAGGATGATGCTGCTGTTGTTGCCGTTGCAGGAGAACTCGGCCGAAGCAATACTGCCTTGATAGCCGATTTCAAGCCTGGCCGTGCTGTCGGCGGCAACAACGGCGCTGGATCCCCCATTAACGGTAAAAGAGGTAAAAGCCGGGGCGCCTGAAGTTGGAGTTGGCGTAGGGGTTGGAGTTGCGCTCGGCGCATTCACCGTAAGCGTTGCGCCAACCTCGCCCGAACACTGTCCGGAGTTGTTGCAAGCCCTGGCTTTGACTAAGTAAGAAGCGGGGCTAAGGCCGGAAGGAACGGCGAGAGTATTAAGCGGGGTTAAGATGTTTGCGTCAAACCAGCTAACACCTCCGGGGCCGATGAGCTGAAAGTAGTTGTAGTTGGCGGGGTTGTTGAAAGTAACCAGAACGGGGGTTGTGCCGCCCTGGGTGTTTTGGTTGAAAGAGGAGGGAGAGAGAGTGATGCTTTGGAGGGTAGGAGTCGGGATGGGGATGGGGGTCGGTGCGCTGACCGTCACATTGGCCGAAGAGATAATCGCTGAACAGCCAGCCGAGTTGCAGGCTTGGGCATCAACCGTGTAGGTGCCGTCCGAGGGGAAATAAGCGGTGGAGTTGGCTGCCGTAATATTGACCGTGGTGCTGAAGCCGACGTTTTGGGTGGCGCTGGTCCAGCTGGTGTTAACGTTCCGCGTTCGGACTTGGAAAGAAGCGGTGTTGGAGCTATAGCCGGAGAATTGAACGCTGAAGGCCGAGCCGGTAGTGAAGGGAGATACGGTGGAATTAAAGCTTACGCCGCTGATAGTCGGGGCTGGGGTGGAAACTGAAAAACTATCGGTATTAGAGGTAGACATGGAGTACCCCGCTTTAGTGCCAATCCAAACGGTCAATATCGTGTGACTGCCCGGGGAAAGATCGGCAAAAGTGCAGTTGGCACTGTCTACTCCGCTGCAGCGGTAAACACTGTCAAGATAAACCCGCGTCTCGCCGACAATACCCCAGCTAGAAGGAGGTGGTGTCGAGCCATCCTGATCGGCATTTCTCCCTGTGCGCGAGCTGAAAGTGGCTGTCGTCCCTGAAACGCTTACCGAAGTTATGGTGCAAAAAGAAAACTCTGTAAAAGCGTAGAAAGTTCCATCGCCCTTCGGCACGGCCGCACAGTACACAGCAGCACGGGCCGGCGTTGCGCTCCTAACCAATAAGTCCTGAATCTGGGCGGAAATACCCTTTAAGGCTTGCTGAAGAGCAGATAAAACAGAGGCGACCTCGGGGTTGTTTTCGTCAATATCCTCGGCCGACGCAGGCGGATTGAATGAAAACACAACAGCAACCGCCAAACCGGCGGCCGCAAGAACCTTAGCGGGTTTTAGCATGGTTAATTATATGGCTATAGTTATTGTATATCCTGATATTACCACTTCTGCCCCAAAAAACACAAGAAATGCAAGAAGTGTGGATAAATCAGAAGTGCGGATAAGCTAGAATGGTAGGCTCGGATTTGGCTGTATAACTCAAAAAAGCCAAACTTTACAGCTTTAGTTTCGCGTAGGGGGAGATTTCCCCTTCGGGCTTGGGCTCGCTATGCCTTTGGTATATAACTCACCCTGCGAATCTCTCGCGCCGGCCAAACAGTTGACTTGTTCCAGCGCAGTTAAAACATTCTAACATTCTGCAGAATGTTGGAATGTTTTTCGCGGGGAGGCCTGCCGGCCGGCAGGGATTACTCCTCCCCCGCGCTCCGTCCGAGCTCCGCCCGACTTCGCGCTCCGCCGGAGCCCGGATTTTCAGAACGTGAAGACATTCACGTTTTGAAATGCCCTTCGGATCCTATTCGTCATAGAAATAGAATAAAAGTCGCCAGTCCTTGCGACTGGTGACTTTTATTCTTGCGGAGAGAGGGATTCGAACCCCCGTAGCCCGTTAGGGCGCTGCGTTTACAGCGCAGTGCGATTGACCGCTCCGCCATCTCCGCCTATAGAAATCTATTTGTCTATTTATCCCGTTAGAAGTGCCGATAAGCCGATGGTGGAACTTGAACCCACGACTTACTGTTTATTCACCCTCCCACCTTTGCGGGAGCCACCTCTCGGATTTGAACCGAGGACCTTCACTTTACAAAAGTGCTGCTCTGCCGCTGAGCTAAGGTGGCAACAAAGGAATGATGTCGTAAGCTTCGATGCAAACTAGACAGCGGGAGCATCAATGCCTCCAGAGCTTTTTTTCCTGCGCCGCGGCTTTTTGGGGGCGATGTCAGGCGGACCTTCGGGATGAAAAACGGCTTTGGGGATATTGCCGCCGTTTTCGCGCGTTTCCTGTTTCCATTCTTTCAACTCTCCCAAATACCCTTTGCCGCTTTGCGCCCAACGCCGATTTTGATTCTGGACTGATTCCAGAATGCCGAAAATCAATCTCTCCGTCTTCAGCAGCCAGAGTCTTAGAGCGCCGAGTAACTTTATCGCTGCGGTATAATAAACATCTTTGTACTTGCGCTCAATGAAGAAAGCCGCAACCGGATCAAGGCAACGCTTGATGGTGCTGGGTCTCGTCACAAAACTTTCCTGAATAAGCCGCTCGGGAACTTGCAGCAACAGGGGGATTTTCCGCCGAATGATCGCCGCGGCCGAGGCGGCGGCACCCACAAAAACTATAAGCAATGCGAGCTCAAACATATCAAAGTTCAAAGCGGACGAAATTGCCTATTTTCACATTCTCTCCAAACTTGCCGACGAGCTCTTGGATCAAACTGCCGACTTTTTTGGCCGGATCGCGGACAAACTCCTGGTCCAAAAGAACTTGGCCGTCGGCCGGAGCCGCCGCGGCGATATGCATGGCGATATCGTGGGCTGCCCGGCGAAAATCTTCGTGCCTGGCCACGAAATCAGTCTCACAAAGCAATTCAACGAGCGCGCCCAAGCGGCCGTCAGAATGGATGTAGGCTTCTATTACTCCGGCTTTCACCTCGCGGCTGGCCCTTTTTTCGGCCATGGCCCCGAATTTTCTTTTCATGGCTTCGCGCGCTCGGGCCAAGTCTCCTCCGCTTTCCTCCAAAGCCGAGCGTATCTCGCCGATAGAAGCTCCGCTTTCCTCGCGAAGCAGTTTTATCTTATCAAGCATTTAATTCCCTTCTTTTTTAGAACTATCCGCTGCCGGACCGCCGGCAGAAGATTCATTTGCCGTCTCGCCCGCCGGAGCCGGATGGTGGCGCCCTTCTTCTATCGCCTCTTTCACTCTATCCAGCACATAAGCCACCGCTGTCTTGGCGTCATTGTTCCCGGGAATCGGATAGTCAACCGTCCGCGGATCGGTGTTGGTGTCAATGACCGCGACCACCGGAATGCCAAGAATCTTAGCCTCCCTCAATGCGGTGCTGTCGTGGGCGATATCAACAATAAACAAAGCGTCCGGCACGCGCTCCATGCGCCGCAGGCCCTCAAAATTATTTCGGAGCCGAGCCATTTCTTCTTCCTTCTTAATCCGTTCTACTTTGGTGTACTTATCAAAGCCGCCGGCGGCTTTTTCTTCTTCCATCTTGGCCAGACTTTCAATTCTGCGGCGGATCACCTTAAAGTTGGTTAACGATCCGCCTATCCAGCGCTGATTGACCCACGGCAAACCAAGTTCATCGGCGGCAAGGCGCACCGCATTTTTAGATGAAGGCCGGGTGCCGGTAAGGAGGATTATTTTGCCTTCTTCGCTCAAGCGCCGGACGAATTCAAGAGCTTGCTTAAGTTTCTCTTTGGTTGCCGCGAGGTCAATAATATCAACATTGCTCCTTACACTCCAAAGATAAGGCAGCATGCCGGCGTTGCGCTTGGCCCGTCCATGCCCCAGATGAACCCCGGCTTTCATCATCCCTTCTATTTCCGCATCTAGCGGCAAAGACGTCTTCGTATTTTCATCGATTGCTGTAACCATTGAACAAAGATCAAACTTTAAAAAGCCGCTTATAACACGAAAGAAGGCAAGATACCCGAGCTTCCGCTTGGAGCAAGGATAGCACCTTGAAAGAATTAGTGCAAATATGATAGGCTAATCAAGTAAATTAAGCGAGTTAAGCGGGTTAAGTGCCATTTTGGCCGAGCTTAATTAACTTAATTTACTTAACTCGCTTAATGACTCGCATGAAAAAGGGCATCCACCCAACATACTACCCGCAAGCCAAGGTCTCTTGCGCCTGCGGAAACGTCTTCACCGTCGGCTCAACCAAGGAGAAGCTGGAGGTTGAAATTTGCTCAAAATGCCATCCGTTCTACACCGGCGGATCAAAAATAGTTGACGCCGCCGGGCGGGTGGAGAAGTTTAAGCAGCGCCTCGCGAAAAAGAAAAAATAAAAATAACACTAATACACGAAGGTAATTATGTAACTTTGTAACCACGAGCAGTAGAATAAGCTTGTGGTTATGC